>JBAVGO010000043.1:0-47880 GCA_049684915.1 Lutisporaceae bacterium
CCTTAGAACTGATATGGGAAAATCGTAAATATATTACAGATGATCCCAAAGAAGTAATAAGTCATTTAAATGAAGAAGTGGCAGAATCGCTAAAAGCTTTACTTAAAGGTGACGCTGATACAGCAAAACATGAATTGGAAGATGCTTTATCCTGTCTTATGATAGCTATGAAGGTACTTAATGTAGATATTGAAGAAGCTGTAAACCGACAAATAAGTCAAATGAAAAATAAAAATGGTAAAATAATGATGTTTAAAAAAGATAAAGTAGAAATCTATGTAAACGGTATGTTAAAAGGCGGCTGGTCTATCTGGAGTGATGAGGATATTATGGAGGCTCAGAAGATAGCAAAGGAATTTGGCTGTAATATAATTACTGAAAGTTAAATATTAGTAATCAAAAAAAGCATTAATTTTTTCATTCTGTCAATAATAAATAAAAGACTATTTTGCAGTAAAAGAGGCATATAATAAACATTTATGCACTTACTAAAAACTATTGACGGAGTGATAAAATGAAAAAAATAGCATTGTTACTTATGTTTTGCTTATTGATTTTTAACCTATGTGTTAATTGTGTATATGCAGATGTTAATACCTGTGCAAAAGCTGCTGTTGTAATGGATGTAAAAACAGGTAGAATCTTATATAGCAAAAATTCAGAACAAAAGCTTCCAATGGCCAGTACAACAAAAATAATGACTGTTTTGATAGCAATTGAAACTGGAAAGCTAAATGAAATGGTTACTATAAGCAAAAAAGCAGCAAATGTTGAGGGCTCTTCTATCTATCTAAAAGAAGGAGAGAAAATAACCGTTGAAGAATTGCTTTTTGCTATAATGCTAAGGTCTGGGAATGATGCAGCAACAGCAGTAGCAGAACACCTTGGAGGAAGTGTAGAGGGCTTCGCACAAATGATGAACCTAAAGGCAAAAGAGATAGGTGCTAAAAATACCAGCTTTGCCAATCCTCATGGTTTAGATAATCCGGAGCATTATACTACAGCATATGATTTAGCACTTATTACAAGCTATGCTTTAAAAAATCCTAAGTTTGCAGAAATTGTAAGTACAAAACGTAAAACTATAAGTGGACCACCCAATGTTGAATGGAAAAGAAGTATGATGAATAAAAACAAAATGCTTTGGCAGTTCGAGGGTGGAGATGGAGTAAAGACAGGCTTTACCAATAAAGCAGGAAGATGTCTGGTTGCCTCTGCAACTCGCAGCAACTGGAAGCTTTGCAGTGTTGTACTTAATTGCGTTCCTATGTGGGAGGAATCTAGTGCATTACTTGATTACTGCTTTAACAATTACTCACAACAAAAAATAGTAGATAGTGGTGAATTATATCAATATCTAAAGGTTATTAAAGGTGATAAAGATATAGTAGGGTTGAAGCCTACTAAGGATTTTTACTTACCTGTAAAAACGGATGAGCTTGACAAGGTTATACTTATACAACAGTTAAAATTCAACAATACTGCACCTATTCTAAAAGGTACAAAAGCTGGTGAAATCAAAGTTTATATGAAAGATGAATTTGTAGGAACAGTTGATTTGGAGTACACAGAATCAATTAAGTCTCAAAATCCATTGTATTATGTAAGGAAAATATTTCGCAGCATCCTTGACTAGCTTAGCAATAATTAGTAAAGATAAAAGCTTTATGGATAATAAATTTTACAAATTGGTGAAAGCGATTTTGCATTTCATCAATTTGTTTTGTAAAAGGTGATAAATATGGAAGAACGTTTGCAGAAGATTATGGCAGAACTCGGAGTAGCATCAAGAAGGAAATGTGAGGAGCTTATACTTCAAGGTAAGGTTAAAGTAAATGCTGTGGTAGTAAAAGAGCTTGGAGTAAAGGCGGACAAACTAAAGGACATAATAGAAGTTGAGGGTAGGGCTTTAAACAACCAAACAAACAAGATTTACTTGATGCTAAACAAGCCGGCAGGCTACATAACAAGCACCAAGGATCAATTTAATAGACCTGCTGTTTTAGATTTGATATCAGAGGTTAAAGAGAGGATATTTCCCATAGGTAGATTAGATTTTGATACTGAGGGACTGCTAATACTGACAAATGATGGAGACCTGACATATAAGATAACTCATCCTAGTCATAATATAGATAAAACCTATAGAGCATTAGTTGTCGGGAAAATTGAGCAAAGCGACATAGACACCTTCACACAGGGAATTGTCATAGATGGATTTAAAACCTCACCTGCAAAATTGGAGCTGTTGGAAATAAAAAATAATAATAGCTTAGTTGATATAACAATACACGAGGGGAGAAATCGCCAGGTGAGAAAAATGTGCGATGCAGTGAATCATGGGGTGATAATGCTGAAAAGAATTAGTATAGGCAAGCTTAAGCTTGGTGATTTAATGAAAGGTCACTGGAGATATCTTAATGAAGAAGAAGTAAAATATTTATACAGCATAGGAGAGAAGCTATGATAGAGATAAGAAGGCTACAGCCTAAGGATTTGGAGTATTTGTACAATAATGCAGAGACTCTAAGCTTTGATAAAACTTGTATGCTTGATAAGCTGGAACATATGATGCTTATTTCAATAGGGAATATAATATGTGGTATAGGCTGTAGTATGCTTTTTGAAAATAAATGTCTTATAAATTGGGTTTATATTGCAAATGATTATAGAAGAGATTGCATGGGTACCGCCCTTGTGAAAGCAATACTTAATAGTGCTGAGCTTAATGGTGCAAAAACAGCATATATGAGTGGAAGCTGTGAGCAGTTTGCCAGCAATTTAAAGTTCAATAGAGTAGAAGAAAACGATGAGTTTCAAAAAATAGAAAAGCTTTATAATAATTTCTTCGGAGAGAGATTTGAACATAACTTTTATAAGGTGGGCTTGGTGGATTATTTTAAACCATGCTCATGTAAATAATAAGCATAATATTTATAAATCATATTGAGTAAAACTTTTGATAAATATTATATATTTTTCAGTACAAATATGTTATAAAATATATAACAGCATATACGTAAATGCTATGTAGGATGGGAGGAAAATTATTAAATGGCTAAAGTTAAAATAACAGAAACTGGATTAAGAGATGGACATCAATCTTTGATTGCTACAAGAATGAATACAGAAGAAATGCTGCCGATGTTAGAAAAATTAGATCAGGTAGGTTATCACTCTCTTGAAATGTGGGGAGGAGCAACCTTTGACTCATGTCTTAGATTTCTAAATGAAGACCCATGGGAACGTTTGAGAATAATAAAATCTAAGGTTAAAAATACTAAGCTTCAAATGTTGTTAAGAGGTCAAAATATTTTAGGCTACAAAAACTATGCAGATGATGTAGTAGATGAGTTTGTAAGACTTTCTATAAAAAATGGTATAGATATAATTAGAATATTTGATGCATTAAATGACTTAAGAAATATTAAAACTGCAATTGATGCAACTAAAAAGTATGGTGGCCATGCTCAAGGTACAGTTGTTTACACTATAAGCCCTGTTCATAACACAGAGATGTATGTAAAGCTTGCTAAGGAAGTACAGGAAATGGGTGCTGATTCTCTTTGTATTAAGGATATGTCAGGTATACTCACTCCATACTATGGTTATGAATTGATAAAGGAACTCAAAAAGAATATCGAAATACCGATTCAGCTCCATACTCATTTCACTAGTGGTATGACTGATATGACATATTTAAAAGCAATAGAGGCAGGGGTAGATATAATAGATACTGCGATATCACCTTTTGGTTTAGGTACTTCACAGCCTCCTACAGAGCCTATAGTAGCTACATTACAAGGTACAGAATATGATACAGGACTTAATATTGATCTATTAGGCGATATTGCTGATTATTTCAAAACCATTAGAGACAAGTACATAGCAAATGGCGTTCTTAATATGAATGTTTTTAATGTTGATACAAGAGTTCTTTCATATCAAGTTCCTGGAGGAATGTTATCAAACTTAATGTCACAGCTTGCAATGCAAAATGCATCAGACAAATATGATGAGGTGCTAAAAGAGGTTCCTAGAGTAAGAGCTGATTTAGGCTATCCACCGTTGGTTACACCATCTAGCCAATTCGTAGGTACTCAATCTGTGTTTAATGTAATCTCCGGTGAACGTTATAAGATGATACCTAATGAAATAAAGGATTATGTGAGAGGAAAATATGGCAGACCTTCGGTACCTATATCTGAAGATATTAAGAAAAAAATAATAGGAGACGAAGAGGTTATAACCTGTAGACCTGCAGATTTAATCCCTCCACAATTGGAAGCTGTTAAAGCAGAAATGAAGGAATATTATGAGCAAGAGGAAGATGTACTATCCTATGCATTGTTTCCACCAGTAGCAATTAAGTTTTTTAAGGATAGACAAGCAAAAAAATATGGTATAGACAGCGACCTTGTAGATAAGGAACAGAAAACTTATCCTGTATAAAGCTGTAACCTAAAGGCATGGTTTTTACCATGCCTTAAATATTATTACAATGCTTATGTAGATATACATAATTCGGTTTATTAATAACAAATCTTAGTACCTTTACTGGAGAGTTGTTTTCGATTCTCTCTCCACACTTTAGACAGGTATAATTACTTTTCATAACTTTATCATAATAAGTTTCAACTTTAAGAGTGCTGTATTTACTCCAGCTTTTCCAACCTGTTTTGCATAAGGGGACTCTGTTTTTATAATCAGCATATACCCATTTTAGTATACGATGCAAGTGGAAGGGATATTTGGTGTAGGATATAAACTCCCTAGGCAGTCCAAGGGAAACAGTATATTCCTCAAAGGTTTTTTCTATTATAGTTTGAAGAGGATCTACAATTTTACCCTTAGTATAAGTATAATTATTTTTCTTTAAATAATTACGTGCGTCCTCAAATATATAACCTTGACATATACTGATGGGTTCATCATATAAAATTCCAAGATTATCTATGCTTCGTTTTAATATATCGGTAGCATAATAAATATATGATTTGTTCTTAAAGTTTTCTTTATCAAACAAATTGATGGGTATTACTTCATAATAATATTCACCTGTCTCAACTCTTATAGCCCCGATGCAGGTTCCGCCAATTAAGCTGCCGCTTCCTGCATCATCAATTTGTATCATATAATCACCCTGTCGCATAAAAGTAATAGTACAAAAGGCTTATCTATATATATTCAACTGTTTATATATTTTAGTCTGTGCATTTATTTTAAAAAATAATCAATAATAAATATTATCAACAAGGAGGTAAAAAACTTGAAAATTTTAATATCTAATGATGATGGTATATATTCTAAAGGTATTCAAGCTCTGGTGAAAGCTATGACAGAATTAGGAGAGGTATATGTAGTAGCTCCTGAAACTAATCAAAGTGCAATTGGTCATGCAGTTACAATGCATACCCCATTAAGAAGCAATAAAGTAGATAGATTTGGTACTAATATAAACGCTTGGTGGGTTAATGGTACACCTGCTGACTGTATAAAGCTAGGAATAGAAAATCTAATGAAAGTAAAACCAGATTTGATAGTGACAGGTATAAATATTGGAGAGAACCTTGGCACTGATGTTATATACTCAGGTACAGTATCAGCTGCAGTTGAGGGAGCAATATTTGGAATACCTGCTATAGCATTTTCTTATGAAGATTATAAGGCTACAGATTTCAATATTGCAGCTAAAGTTGCAAAAGAAATATGTACTGAGGTGCTAAAGCATACCATACCCACAAATCATATTCTTAATGTTAATATACCTAAATGCGAACAAATATCTGAAATAAAAGGAATAAGAACGACTAAATTGGGTGTAAAAATATATAAGAACAACTTTGAGGAAAGAAGAGATCCAAAGGGAGATATATATTATTGGCTGGCTGGAGAGTTAATAGATATTCCCGAAGATGAATACAATGATATTTACGCCGTTAAAAACAAATATATCTCAATAACACCTATAAACATAGACCTAACAAGCCATGACCTGATTAATGAAATAAAAAATTGGAGGCTTAACTTGACTATAAAATGAAAATAAAATTATAAGTTTTTATGTATTGCAATATTTCTTGCAATAATATATACTAAAAATGAAGGTAAAATTGCAGAATATAGAGAAATTGTTCTAAAATGATGTGAAAATTGCATATATTAAAAGGGGGAGGGAGCTAATATGAAGAAAAAGAGCATAAAGGGTGTAGATGTTGATTATGGCAAATTATTCATTAATGCTGATTGGTGCAAGGGTTGTGGAATATGCACTGCCTTTTGTCCGACAAAAGCTATAGAAATAAAAGAAGAAAAAGTAACTATTACAGATATCGATAAGTGTACACAATGTGGACTTTGTGAATTAAGATGTCCTGACTATGCTATACATGTAGGGAGGAAAAAAAATGAGTAGAAAGGTTAAACTTATGCAGGGCAATGAAGCCTGTATAGACGGTGCACTTGCCGCAGGGATGAGCTTTTATGCCGGCTATCCTATTACTCCATCAACAGAACTAGCAGAATTATCTGCTGAAAAATTACCTAGAGTAGGCGGCAAGTTTATACAAATGGAAGATGAAATTGCAGGGATAGCTGCAGCTATAGGTGCATCATTGACAGGTAAAAAAAGCATGACAGCCACAAGTGGTCCCGGTTTTTCTCTAAAACAAGAAAATATCGGGTATGCTGCAATAGCAGAAATACCCGTTGTTATAGTAGACGTACAAAGAGGAGGTCCAAGTACAGGACTACCTACATCACCAGCTCAAGGTGACATGATGCAAGCAAAATGGGGTACCCATGGGGATCATCCAGTAATTGCATTGTGCCCATCATCAGTTAGAGAAACCTTTGATTTAACAGTAAGAGCATTCAATCTTGCAGAGAAATATCGTATGCCGGTTCTTCTTATGATGGACGAAGTCATAGGACATATGAGAGAAAAGATAGAGATACCGGATGCGTCAGAGATACAGATAGTAGACAGGAATCGTCCTACAGGTTCTCCTGAAGAGTACATACCATATAAAGCTGAAAAGAATCTAGTTCCACTAATGGCGGATTTCGGCACTGGCTATAAATATCATGTAACAGGCTTAGTACATGATGAATCAGGCTTCCCAAGCAACAGCACTGTGGTAGCTGATAAGCTGATTAGAAGACTGGTTAATAAGGTAGAGCTTAATAAAGAAGATATTATTACATGGGAAGAAGAAAATACAGAAGATGCAGAAATTTTAATATTTGCATATGGCTGTGTAGCAAGAGCTGCAAGAACAGCTATGAAAACTATGAGAGAAAAGGGAATAAAGATAGGCTTATTTAGACCTATAACAATATGGCCTTTCCCTGAAGAAAGATTAATTGAGCTTTCTAAGAAAGTTAAAACTATAATTGCACCTGAAATGAACCTCGGACAAATGGTACTTGAAGTTGAAAGATTATGCGATAAATATACAGAGATTCAAAGATTAAACAAAGTAAACGGTGAAATAATTTATCCAGAAGAAATAATAGCTAAGATTGAGGAGGTGCTTTAGAATGCCAAGCCAATTAGTAGAGAAATATTTTAGAACAAATGAATTACCGCAGATATGGTGTCCTGGCTGTGGCCATGGCATAATCACAAGATCAATTACAGTAGCTATAGATGAATTAGGCTTAGATCCTAATAAGGTTTGCATAGTATCAGGTATAGGCTGTTCATCAAGAGCACCTGGCTATTTAGATTTTAATACATTACATACTACCCACGGACGTGCACTTGCCTTTGCTACAGGTATAAAGCTTGCAAACCCTGAGTTAAAGGTTATTGTAATTATGGGTGATGGTGATTCTACAGCTATCGGCGGCAACCATTTAATACATGCGTGTAGAAGAAATATAGATATCACTGCAATAATATACAACAATAACATATATGGAATGACTGGTGGACAGTATTCTCCTACAACTCCTAAGTTTGAAAAGGGAACAACTGCACCATACGGTAATATTGATAGAGCTTTTGACATATGCAACCTTGCTTCAGCGGCAGGTGCAACCTATGTTGGTAGAGCTACATCATATCATGCTAATATGATATCTCAATTAGTCAAGAATGGTATAAAAAATGAAGGCTTCTCAGTAATTGAAGCAGTTTCAGGCTGTCCAACCTATTATGGAAGAAAGAACAAGAAGGGTGGGCCAGTAGAAATGATGCAATGGCAAAAGGAACATGCAGTCAATATCACTGCTGTTGCAAAAATGACTCCTGAGCAACTGGAAGGCAAATTCCTTATAGGCGAGTTTAAGAACAGTCCTGAACCTGAATATACAAAAGAATACCAAAAAATTATAGATAGCATAAAGGGGAGCGATGTTTAATGGAAAAGCATGAGGTCAGATTAAGCGGCTCAGGTGGACAAGGCTTAATACTTGCAGGAATTATACTTGCAGAAGCTGCTATAATAGATGGAAAAAACGCTGTACAGACTCAATCCTATGGGCCTGAGGCAAGAGGCGGTGCCAGTAAATCAGAAGTATTAATTTCTGATGAAGCAATTGACTTCCCAAAGGTAAGAATATGTGATGTACTTCTAGCTTTAACTCAAAAGTCTTATGAGCAATATAAAGAGGGCTTAAGAGAAGACGGAATTTTAATAATAGATAGTTCTGTAAAAGTTGCAAAAACTGTAACAAATAAGGTTTTTTCCATGCCAATAATTGATACAGCATCAAAGGTACTTGGAAAACCAATGGTTACCAATATAGTTGCTTTAGGTGCTATAGTTGAAATAACAGATTTAGTAAGTCATGATGCTTTAGAAGCTGCTGTATTAAAGAGGGTACCAAAGGGTACTGAGGATCTTAATAAAAAGGCTTTAGCACTAGGAATAGAAATTGCTGCAAAAGCAATGGATAAGTAATTGATATCTAATAAGGATGAAAAAAATGAGCGATAGTATTGATTTAATCAAACTTATACAATCGAAATTTCATTATTTAAGTAAGGGTCAAAAGATAATTGCTCAATTTATCATGAGTAATTACGACAAGGCGGCTTTTATGACTGCTGCTAGATTGGGTGAGAAGGTTGGAGTTAGTGAATCAACAGTAGTTAGATTTGCTAATGCAGTTGGCTTTATAGGTTATCCGCAATTACAGAAGCAGCTCCAAGAAATGGTTAAAACCAGATTGACTACCGTTCAAAGAATTGAAATGTCCAGTGACTATTCAAATGAGGAAAGTATACTCAAGAACGTACTTAAAGCAGATATGGAAAATATACGCTCTACTATGGATGAAATTGATAATGCTGTTTTTGAAATAGTCACAAAAAGTATTATTGAATCTAAGAGTGTTTATATTATCGGACTAAGAAGTTCTACTGCTCTATCTGAATTTTTAGGGTTTTACTTAAATCTTATTAGAGATAAAGTGTATGTTGTTACTTATACCATTGGAGATATATTTGAACAACTGTTTAGACTGGGCAAGGATGATTTGGTTATAGGCATAGGTTTTCCAAGATACTCAACTAGAACAATTAATGCACTAGAATATAGCAAAAGCAAGGGTGCAAAGGTAGTAGCAATTACCGACAGTATGCTGTCACCCTTGGCATCTAACGCAGACTATACACTTATAGCAAAAAGTAATATGGAGTCCATTGTTGATTCTATAGTTGCACCTTTAAGTGTTCTAAATGCTTTAATTGTAGCAGTTGGTGTTAAGGAAAAGTCAACATTATCATCATCTTTTACAAGCCTTGAAGATATTTGGGGAAAGTATAATATTTTTGCTTCGGATGAGAAAAAATAGTCAAAAATTATTAACAAATATTTCACAAACTTATTCTTAACTATGCAGGAAATTTTTATAGTATGTTGAATTAAAATATTACGTATGCCAATTTATACCCAATTTATAATTGACATTCGTACTTCACAGAATATATAAAATTAAGTAAAAAAAATGGAGGTCTTACTGTGACAAAATCAAATTTAAATGCTTCTGAATATATTCAGAAGGTAATCGAATCAGTAAAGAAAAGAAATGGAAATGAACCTGAGTTTATTCAAGCGGTAGAGGAAGTTCTACTATCTCTTGAACCAGTGCTAAAGAAGCACCCAGAGTACATTGATGAGAACTTACTTGAAAGATTTGTTGAACCTGAAAGACAAATCATGTTCAGAGTTCCTTGGGTAGATGACAATGGTAATCTACAAGTAAACAGAGGTTTCAGAGTACAATTTAACGGAGCTATCGGACCTTTCAAAGGTGGTTTAAGATTTCATCCATCAGTTTATATAAGCATAGTTAAATTCTTAGGTTTCGAACAAATTCTTAAGAACTCACTAACTGGTCTTCCAATAGGCGGAGGTAAGGGCGGTTCAGACTTCGATACTAACGGAAAATCAGATGATGAAATAAGAAGATTCTGCGAAAGCTTTATGACAGAGCTTTACAGACACATTGGACCAGACGTTGACGTTCCAGCTGGAGACATCGGTGTTGGCGGAAGAGAAATTGGTTACTTATATGGCCAATACAGAAGAATCAAAGGCGTATTTGAAAATGGCGTTCTAACAGGAAAAGGTCTTGCATACGGCGGAAGCTTAATCAGACCAGAAGCTACTGGCTACGGTGTAACATACTATGCACAAGAAGTTCTTAAGCATGATGGACTTACCTTTGAAGGCAAGACAGTTGCAGTTTCAGGCTTCGGTAATGTTGCTTGGGGCGTATGTGCAAAGGTTGCACAATTAGGCGGTAAGGTTGTTACGTTATCAGGTCCAGACGGATATATCTATGATCCAGCAGGAATTACTGGTGAAAAAGTTGATTTTATGAATGAAATGTTAACAATAGATAGAAACAAAGTTGAAACCTATGCTAAAAAGTTTGGCTGCCAATTCGTTCCAGGACAAAAGCCATGGAATGTTAAGGTTGATGTAGTTATACCATCAGCTACTCAAAACGATATACATCTTGAACATGCAAAACAAATCGTTGCTAATGGTATTAAATATGTAGTAGAAGCTGCTAACATGCCTACTACTAACGAAGCTCTTAAATATCTACAAGACAATGGCGTAACAGTTGGACCAGCTAAGGCTGCAAACGCTGGCGGCGTTGCTACATCAGCTCTTGAAATGAGCCAAAACAGCATGAGACTTTCATGGTCTGCAGAAGAAGTTGACCAAAAATTACATCAAATCATGATTAACATATACAATAACTCAAAGGAAGCTTCAGAAAAATATGGCTTCGGCTACAACCTAGTTGCTGGCGCTAATATCGCTGGATTCGTAAAGGTTGCAGAAGCAATGCACGCACAAGGAATATATTAGTCATTATAAAAAAAAGAACTCGAAAGAGTTCTTTTTTTATGCAAAAAAATAATTGATAAATATTAAGTCGAATTTGTGTTATAATAATATGGAAATTTAAGGGGGAGTTTTTTTGACGAGATTATACCTTATTCGACATGGAGAAACAGAATGGAATGCTAGTAGCAAAGTACAAGGAACCACAGATGTAAATTTAAATGAAAAGGGCATAATACAAGCAGAATTAGTAGCTATAAGGCTCGCTAAGGAAAATATAACAGCGTTATATACCAGTAGCTTGATTCGTGCAAAAACCACAGCAGAAAAGATTGCACAGGAGCTAAAGCTGGTACCAAAAGAGCTCCATGAATATAGAGAAATATGTCTGGGACCATGGCAAGGACTAACTATTAATGAGATAAATGAAAAATATGCAGAGCATTTCAGAATCTATAGAGAAAAGCCATCTGAGTTTAACATGCCAGGAGCTGAAACCTTTTTACAGGTGACTGAACGTTTTTGCAATGCTGTTAATATTACTATAATAGAAAATAAGGATAAGAATATCGCGATAGTGTCTCATGGAACAGCAATAAAAGCTGCAATAATTAATATTTTGGGAATAGATATTGATTACTATAATAAATTTAGAATTGATAATGCTTCAATATCCATACTTCATTTTAGTGAAAAATTTCGTGATGGTGTTATGGTACATTGTCTTAATGATACTTGTCATTTACAAAGTTAAAAATGTTTAGTGGTATCGAGCTTTAAAGGAGGATTTTTATGGATTACGATGTAATAGTTATTGGCGGAGGCCCTGCAGGTATTTTGGCGGCTGGAGCAGCAGGAGCAAGAGGCAGAAAAGTATTGCTTATAGAAAAGAATGAAAAACTGGGCAAGAAGCTTTTTATAACAGGTAAGGGAAGATGCAATATTACAAATACTGCTGATATGGATGAGTTTATGAGCAATATACCTAAAAATTCAAAATTTCTTTACAGTGCTTTTCGAGGATTTAGCAATATTGATTTAATTGACTTGCTTAACGAAATGGGTCTTAGGACAAAGGTAGAAAGAGGAAAAAGGGTTTTTCCTGAGTCTGATAAATCCAGTGATGTAATAAAGACTTTACAGAAATACTTAGATAAGAATAATGTTAATGTTATGCTAAATGCTGCAGTTAGGAAGGTAGAGACTAATAATAGTAGTATAGAAAGAGTAGTCCTTGAGGACGGTAAAAGCTTTAAGTGCAGCTCTGTAGTAGTGTGTACCGGGGGGATATCATATCCTCTAACAGGCTCAACAGGTGCAGGCTATGAGTTTGCTAAAGCTGTTGGTCATACAGTAACTGATTTGTTTCCGTCTCTAATACCTTTAGTAGTGAAGGAGGACTATATCAAGGAGCTTCAGGGCTTATCCTTAAAAAATGTTTCAATTAAGGTTATTGTTGATAATAGAACTATCTATGATGATTTTGGAGAAATGCTATTTACACATTATGGACTATCAGGACCCATTATTTTATCGGCTAGCTTCTATATAACTGAGCATTTGAAAAAGAACAGGGCTATAAAGTTGGGAATCGATTTAAAGCCTGCATTATCCGAGGATGAGCTAGATAAAAGGGTGCTAAATGATTTCCAAGAAAAAATAAATAAAAACTTCAAGAACTCACTAAATGATCTACTGCCACAAAAACTTATACCGGTTATAATAAAGTTGTGTAAAATTGACGAGAATAAAGAAGTAAACCAAATATCTAAGGAAGAAAGAAAACAACTGGTAAACATCCTGAAAAATTTAGAGTTCACTATTACGGGCACAAGACCTATTGCAGAGGCTATAGTAACTTCAGGTGGAATAAGTCTGAAGGAAATAAATCCGAAGACTATGGGCTCAAAGCTAATACAAGGCTTGTATTTTGCTGGTGAAGTAATGGACTTAGATGCTTATACAGGAGGTTTTAATCTACAGATAGCATTTTCTACAGGTTACGCAGCAGGCAGTAACGCATAGCAGGAGGGTTAAATGAGCAGTAGAGCATTACAAAGGTATAAAAAGTACCATCAATTGTGGGACAAAATTGAAAAAAAAATATTAATACTTGCAGTTATGCTTTTCTTGATGCTTTACGCTTCACAGTTACTGAACTTTGCAATAACTGAAAGAGGAGGCTCTTTGCTTTCATCAAAGGTTGAAAGCTTAGAGGGGAAAGCAATATCAGACAGCCAGACCAATATAAATACAGGTACCATAGAGTTCACTTTGATAAGTAACTCTGAAGCTTCTAATATACATATTTATTTGAATGGCGAATACTATACGAGTTTTAATAAAAAATCAGTTATTCTAAATGTTAAAAATAATGATATAATTGAATTCAGTGGAATCAAGAGTGAATATCCTGCTAAGATAAAAATATCAAGCATATCAAATAATATTCTAGGTATGAAGCTTAATGATATAGTAAAAGTAAATAAAAGCTTTGTTACAGCAGGTCGGATAAGACTCAAATAGGGGGATAACAATGGTTAGCATAAGAGGAGCAACTACAATAAAAAAAGATGTATATGAAGAGATTTTATTCAACACTAGAATACTGCTAGAAAACATAATTAAAAAAAATGAACTTAATATAAAGTATATAACTGCAATATTTTTTTCCTGCACCAAGGATATCACAGCAGCTTACCCAGCTATAGCAGCAAGGGAACTTGGTATCACTAATGCATCACTAATGTGCTTTCAAGAGATGAATGTAAAAGATAGCCTAGAAAATTGTATAAGATTGTGTGTTTATTATGATGATAAACTAGATCAAGCTTCCATAAAGCATATATATCTCAATGAAGCTATGAGTCTAAGAATGGATTTAATACAAAATTGACATGATTCTATAATTCTCACTCTTTTCATTTGTGTATATATTTGCTACAATATATGGTATGGCGTAAAATTAAGGGGGGATAATTTTGCTTTATAAGGTTGTAGCCATAGATGGTCCTGCTGGCGCCGGGAAAAGTACAATTGCAAAGCTTCTGGCCGACAAAATTAGTTATACATATATAGATTCCGGCTCAATGTATAGAGCGTTGACACTAGCAGCTTTGGACAGTAATACTAATCTAGAGGATAAGAATAGTATAATAGAAATATCTAAAAATGTTATTATAGATTTTAAAGATAGAAGCATATATTTAAATAATGTAAAAGTGGACAAACTAATCAGAGAAGAACGTATAAACAAAGCAGTATCTACTGTTGCTGCAATACCTGAAGTAAGAGAGAACATTGTTAATATACAGAGGAAAGTAGCAAAGGATAAAAACGTAGTAATGGATGGAAGGGATATTGGAACGGTTATTTTTCCAGATGCCTTTATAAAGTTCTTTATAACAGCCAGCCTTGAGGAACGTGCAATGAGAAGATATAGTGAGCTGGGAAATACAGAACATACAGTGGATTTACAGGATATAAGATGTCAAATAGAAGAGAGAGACTATGTAGATAGTAATAGGGAGATATCACCCTTAATTAAAGCCGATGATGCAATACTTATAGATACCAGTGGAAAAAGCATTGAACAGGTACTTATAGAAGTCATAAAATGTATAAGCTTGCGCGGAGGAGAAGTAAATGATATTTAGAATTATCAGGGGGATATTAAGACCTATTTTTAGAGTGCTTTATAATATTAAGTTTGAGGGTACTGAGAACTTGCCAAAGCAAGGTGCAATGATTATTTGTGCAAATCATGGAAATGCTATAGATCCAATAATACTAGGAATATCCATGCCTTATAAAAAAATGTATAGCATGGCTAAAGCTGAGCTGTTCAAGAACAAGCTATTTGGATATTTCTTAACTAGTATAGGTGTATTTCCTGTTAAAAGAGGCGAAGCAGATATTAAGAGTATAAAGAAAGCTCTTAGTATACTTAAGAGTGGTCAGATAATGGGGATGTTTCCAGAGGGCACTAGACACAAAACAGAAGAATTACAGGCAGAACCTGGTGTTGCCATGTTGGCAGTCAAAGGACATGCGCTTATATTACCTGTCGCTATTATAAGCAATTATAAATTTTTTAATAGAACTATTGTAAAAATTGGTCAGCCTATGAAATTAGATCAGTATTATGATAAAAAGCTTCAAAATGAAGATTATCAAAATATTAGCTTGAATATTATGAAGCAAATATATCATATGTACAAAAGGTGATATCATGAAAATTGTATTGGATAAAAATGCTGGTTTTTGCTTTGGAGTTAAAAATGCTGTAGATACAGTTTTTACTTTAGCAGAAAATAACAAGGATAAAAACCTATATACATATGGCCCTCTGATACATAATAATCAAGTTATAGAAAAGCTTAGGCAAAACAAAGTACAAGCTATTGATGACTTAGATGAAAGTCTGGATAAAAACTCACTAGTTGCTATACGTTCTCATGGTATATCAGCGGATAAATATAAGCTGTTGGAGAGTTTGAAGCTTGAATATATTGATTGCACTTGTCCTTATGTACTCAAAATACACAGAATTGTAAATGAGCACTATAAGAATGGCTATCAAATTTTTATTGTAGGTGACAGCAACCATCCGGAGGTTCAAGGTATAAACGGTTGGTGCAACAATAATGCAGTAATTATAGAAAGTGCCGCTACTGTTGAAAGTCTGCCTGAATATGATAAAATATGTATAGTTGCACAAACTACTATTACTCAAGAACTATGGCTTACAGTACTAAATGCTGTAAAACAAAAATATAATGAGATTGATGTATTTGATACAATATGCAGTGCAACTGAAAATAGACAAAAATCTGCCGCAGAGCTGGCAAAGACAGTTGAATGCATGATAATAATCGGTAGCAGAGGAAGCTCAAACACACAGAAGCTTTATCAAATATGTAAAGGAATAAACAAAAACGCAATACATATTGAAACCGTTGAAGAGCTTTCTTTGAATAACATAAGAAAATTCAAATCTATTGGAATAACTGCAGGTGCATCAACACCTGACTGGATAATTAAGGAGGTTGTCACAAAAATGGATGAAATGAACAGAGAAAATCAAGCGATGATGATGGAGGAATATGAAAAAAGCTTTAAAACTATAAATACCGGCGACACAGTTACTGGCAAAGTAATAATGGTTACTGATGATGAAGTTATGGTAGATATAGGCTATAAATCTGATGGCATCATTAAAAAACAGGAATATACTTGGGACTATGAGGTTTCACTTAAGGATTTAGTTAAACCTGGTGATGAAGTTGAGAGTATGGTAGTTACTATGAATGACGGAGAAGGAAATGTATCCTTATCTAAGAAGCTTGTTGATGCAGAAAAGAACTGGTATAAAGTTGAATATGCATTTAATGAGAAATCTGTTGTTGATACTGTTATCAGATCAATTGTTAAGGGTGGCGTAGTCGCTGAAGTCTTTGGTATAAGAGCATTTATACCTGCATCATTGATTGATATTAGATATACTGAAGATTTACAGCAGTTTGTAAATATGAAGGTTAAGGCTTATGTAATAGAGTATGATAAGGACAAGAGAAGAGTTGTACTTTCTAGAAAAGAATACTTAAGGCAAGAAAGAGAGCAAACAGAGAAGGAAGTATTTAGTACTATTCAAGAGGGACAGAAGCTAACAGGCGAAGTAAAGAGAATTACAGATTTTGGTGCTTTTGTAGATATTGGAGGAATCGATGGATTAGTACACATTTCTGAGCTTTCATGGAGCAGAATAAAGCATCCATCTGAGGTTGTAAAACCAGGTCAGAAGGTAGAAGTAGTAGTGCTTAAAGTTGATAATGATAAAAAGAAAATATCTCTTGGAATGAAGCAAATTACACCAGAACCTTGGTCATTAGTAGCAACAAAGTATAACGCAGGTGATGTAATTAACGTTAAAGTTGTTAGATTTGCAGACTTCGGTGCATTCGTAGAGCTAGAACCAGGTATAGACGGACTTGTCCATATATCACAAATAGCTGATAAGAGAATTGCAAAGCCGGCTGATGCACTTAAGTTAGGTGAAATAGTTAAGGCTAAAATAATTGAAATAAAACATGATGATAGAAAAATCAGCTTAAGCATAAAAGAGGCTGCTGATCCTATAGAAGAGTAAAATAATTCTTAAAAATATTTTAAATGGGGATGTATAAATCTCATTGTTTTGACAACAATATATAATGACCTCACAAAATACATTGAGACCCCCTTTACATTCTATTTTCGTGATATTACCCAATATCACGACTTTTTTTTATTCTTTTTATGTGTTAAAATTAATAACACACAAAATTATTTTTGTAAGGGGAATTCATAATGTTAATAAATTACGAAGGTTTTAAGCAGAAGGTATTAAGACTAACAGGAATTGACCTTTCCAGCTACAAAGAAAGGCAAATGAGAAGAAGAATTGACTCTTTGATAAAACGAAATAATTATGATGACTATGATGAGTACTTCAAAGTATTGACTCAAGATGCCAAGCTTTATAATGAATTTATTAATTATCTAACAATAAACGTATCAGAATTTTATAGAAATCCTACACAATGGGAAGTGCTTGAGAAAGATATAATACCAAATCTTCTAAAGCAAAGGAAAAATCTAAGAATTTGGAGTGCCGCATGTTCAACAGGAGAAGAGCCATATTCTTTAGTTATGTTAATGTCTAAATTTATGGACCTTAGCAGTATAAAAATTATAGCTACCGATATAGATGATGGAGCTGTAACCAAAGCAATACGAGGAATCTATGTTCCCAAAAGCTTAGAAAGTCTTCCAAAAGATTTTGTAACTAAATTTTTTAGTAAGGAAGGGGAAAACTATAAGATAAATGACATAGTAAAGAACTGTGTAGAATTTAAGAAGCATAATCTTTTAAAAGATATATATATTAAAAACTGCGATCTAATAATTTGTAGAAACGTAATGATTTATTTTACAGAGGAAGCAAAGGCTCAGATATATAATAACTTTAGAGAATCACTTACTCCGTATGGCGTACTATTTGTTGGAAGTACAGAGCAGATAATAACGCCACAGCATTATAAGTTGGAGTCTATTAAGACCTTCTTTTATAAGAGGAGCGATCTTTAGAATTAAATAAAAATAAGCCCTGTTTATATTAATAAACAGGGTAGTTTTTTATTTAAAAAAAACACATCAATATGTGTGTTTTATGGTGCCTTGGGGCGGAATCGAACCACCGACACGAGGATTTTCAGTCCTCTGCTCTACCGACTGAGCTACCAAGGCATATTAAAAATTGTGATAAGCTTCATATTACTGCGTCAGGTTTCGTCGTTCGATACTCACGTATATCTGTATACGCTCCGTGTCTCACTTCTCGCCTTCCTTGTATTACTCGCTTCTGACAATTTTTTAAAAATGGTGGGCCTTCAGGGACTCGAACCCCGGACCAACCGGTTATGAGCCGGTTGCTCTAACCAACTGAGCTAAAAGCCCGTTGCAACAACGAATTTAAGTATACAATGTCCTGAAAGATTTGTCAACATAATATTGCAATTAATAATAATAAAATTTGTTTTTTCTTAAATATATATGCGATATCACCAATATAATATAGTAGTAAATTATGTGAGGTGATTAAATGTGGAAGAATTCTTACAGTATACAAATCCCTTAGACATCGAAGAGAAAGAAAAAGAGTTCTTAAAAAAGATACTTGAGAATTATGAATTTCAATTTAAAACAATAGAAAAAATTAGAAGTGCGTATAAAATTTCAACAGAGGATAAAACTTATTTTCTTAAGATGCTTGGAAGAGGATATAAAAGAGCTCATAAAAGTTATTTTTTGTCTACAGCTTTGAGAGAAAAAGGCTTTGACAATGTAGCTCACTATGTATTTACTAATAATAATAAATATCTGATAAAGAATATGAAGTCTAGCTTTTATATTACAGAATGGATAGATAGTAATGAGGTAGATTTCAAAAATATTGATGATATTTTGGATTGTTCAAGGTTTTTAGCTGAGTTTCACAATACAGCAAAGAATCTTGAGATACCAGAGAATATAAAGATTAGAAACAAGCACAATAAATGGAGAGAGATTTTTAATACACATTGTGAAACTGTGCGAAAATTCGAAGGAAAAATCAAAGGAAAGTCAAAGTCTAAAATCACAGGTTTTGATTTGATTTATGAGAACAATCTACATATATTTAAGGCTGAAGCAGGATTTGCTATGCAGTTATTAGACACCGAGGAAGCAAAGCGTGCCTTTGAGGCAGCAGAAAGAGAAAATTTCATATGTCATGATAGCTTCTATTATCAAAATATTTTAAGAGATAAAACTGGAAAGCTTTATCTTGTTGATTTAGAATCCTCACAGCTAGACTGCCCTATGAGCGACTTAGGAAAATTTATAAGACGTATAATATGTAAGCATAAATTTAAATGGGATTTTGATTTATGCAGACGTATTATAGAGGCATATGATAGTGTAAGACCTATATCTACAGACGAGCTTTATCCGCTACTAGCAATGCTGACCTTTCCTCATAAGTTTTGGAAGTTTGGTAAGAAACGGTACATAAAGAAGAAGGAATGGACTGAGGAGGATTACCAAAATAAGCTAAAAAAAATAATAACCTTGCATAAATACAAGGTTGAATTCGTCCAAAGCTTTATTAAGTTCTATAATATCAGATTGGATTAATGGTCGGGGCAACAGGATTTGAACCTGCGGCCTCTTGGTCCCGAACCAAGCGCGCTACCAAGCTGCGCTATGCCCCGTCGCGATACAAATATAATATACCCGTATTACTTAATAATGTCAATAGTTATAAAAGGATGTTCATGTTTCAATGTCGAAATATATACTATATATATCGCACTAAACAAATTACCTTAATAAAATAGTGCGATATATATTCCTCTGTTTATAGAACGTACAAACTTCAATAATTTGCGTAAAATACATGAAAATAGGTCATGTATTTTGTTGTTAAAAAATTTGTGAGTTCTATATATCAATAAAAATTTTGTGGAGGTAGTATATGAGAATAAGTTTTTTAGGTGCAGCAGAAACTGTTACAGGTTCATGTTACTTGTGCGAAATTGGAGAAATTAAACTTATTATAGACTGTGGTATGTTTCAAGGGGGTAGTGAAGCCGATGAATTAAACCACAATGATTTTTTATTTAATCCGGCAGATATAGATTATTTATTGTTGACACATGCACATATAGATCATAGTGGCAGAATACCTCAGCTAGTCAAAAGAGGCTTTAAGGGCAGAATAATCACTACTAATGCTACTAAGGATTTATGTGGCATAATGCTTCCCGATAGTGCTTTCATACAAGAGACAGAGACAGAATGGATCAATAGAAAGCATCAAAGAGCGGGTAAAGCTTTGGTAGAGCCATTGTATACTGCTAAAGATGCTGAAGAATCCTTGAAAAATTTTGAAGGTATCCAGTACAACCAAATATTTAATATAAACAACAACATAACAATCCGCTTCCAAAATGCCGGACATATTTTGGGTTCAGCTATACTTGAAATATGGGTTAAAGAGCAGGCTGGAGAGCTGAAGCTTGTTTTTTCAGGGGATTTAGGCAGCAAAAACTCACCTCTTTTAGATTTTCCTACAATAATAGAGGATGCAGATTATGTAGTCATGGAGTCCACTTATGGCAACAGGCTTCATAAAGACACAAAAAACAAAGCCTTACATCTACTTGATATAATACTTGAGACAGCCGAAAAGGGAGGAAATATCGTTATCCCATCCTTTGCCATAGAACGTACACAAGAGATATTATATGAGCTGAATACGCTTAAGGAGGCAAAAACCTCTAAGCTGAAAAATATTCCTGTGTTTGTAGATAGTCCACTAGCAATAAATGCTACCAGAATATTTAAAAATAATTCAGCTTACTTAAACCAAGCAACTAACGACTTGATTAATTCTGGGGATGACCCCTTTGAGTTTCCTAATTTAATTTTTACTGAGACAGCTGATGAATCAAAGGCTATAAATTTTGAAAAGCAAAGCTGTATAATAATCTCAGCCAGTGGTATGTGTGATGCCGGAAGGATAAAGCATCATCTGAAGCACAATCTATGGCGCAATGAGAGTAGCATTGTATTTGTAGGGTATCAAGCTAATGGTTCATTAGGAAGAAAGATAATAGAAGGTGCAAAAACTATAAAGATTTTAGGAGAAGAGATAAATATTCAGAGTAATATATATTCTTTACTAGGTTTTTCAGGTCATGCTGATCAGCAAGGTCTGCTAGACTGGATTGGGAGCTTTAAGAAAAAACCTAAAAAAATATTCCTGACCCATGGTGAAGAGGATGCAATA
The DNA here is from genome assembly GCA_049684915.1 of Lutisporaceae bacterium. GTDB lineage: Bacteria > Bacillota > Clostridia > Lutisporales > Lutisporaceae > GWB2-37-7. The sequence goes on from JBAVGO010000043.1 coordinate 21,685, forward strand.
GCAGAGTTTTCAAAGTTAATAACGGAGAAATTCCAAATATCAAACGAGACACCTAAGCGAGGTCAAACAATTGAGCTTTCAGCAAATAAAGAAAGTAATGTTGTTAAGGAAAGAAGCTTTGCATCAGTTAATGCATTACAGAAGAATATCAAAGATTTACGATTAGAATTTGAAGAAGTCATAGACAAATTGCAAAAGTCTTTAACAGAAGGCGAAAGCTTACAAGGCGATAAAGTATATTTCTATATTGATGAACTATCAAACACAGTACAAAGAATTAAAACACAAGTTAAATAAATAATTCAAAAGCCACGTATTTTTGGTAGTATTATCATTAAATACATGGCTTTTTTATTACGTAAAACTGCATATAATCGCTTCATAGCGTAAAAATAACCATGAGGAGGTATTTCTATGCTGAATAATTTTAAAAATGAAGAGCTTGTGAAGGTGCAAGGGAAAATATATCCTGTTGTTGGCGGTAGGCTAAGATTGGCACATGATGAAAACAAGCTTTTATCAATAGAAACTAGTGTATTATACTATAATGAAGATTCTACAGTAGTACATGCACATATTAAAACAGAAAAAGGAACCTTCGCAGGATTAGGAAACGCCTCTGCAAAGCGAGATAAAGTGTTGGCAAATGCAATACTTGAGCTTGCAGAAACAAGAGCAATAGCAAGAGCTTTGAGATTTGCAGGCTATGGTGTAGAATTTACGGGTTATGAAGAGGTACCAGAGACGAAAAATACTAAAACTGAAAGTGAAAATAAAGAAGAAATAAAGGATATAAGAGAGTTAAAGAAGGATATAAGAGAGTTAAAGAAGGATACGAACGAGCAAAAGCAGGATACCAGTGAGTCAAAACAGATAGATGCGAATGCTACTAAAGCACAACTAAATGCAATTTTCTCCCTTGCTCAAAGTATTAATATGACCAACGATGATTTAAGAAAAACTATGCAAGACAGAACAGGTAAGAACTATAGCAAGGATCTTACTAAGAAGGATGCCAGTGAAATAATAAACTTACTAAAAGAAAAAGAAGTAGGAGACAGCAAAGAAGCACATTAAAATAAAAATCAGCTTTATTTATCTAAACACAAAAGAGACAATTCTGATATATAAAGATTTGTCTCTTAAACTCTTTAATCAAATTATATTAAACAACCTCATGCCAATCATTATTATGGCACTATCCGCCAAGCTGTGCACAAGCCATGAGTTTATAAAGCTCTCAGTCTTGGTATCTAGCCAGTCAAAAATAATACCGACGCTTATCAATCCCAAAAGAGCTAGACCTATAAGAAGTGGATTAAACCATGTCTTGAAAATTGCTATGTGGTACATGCCGAATAATACTGATGAATAAATATATGCTAATTTTTTATAGCCTTGATTAAAAAGATTTAGGAATATGAATCCTCTGAAAAAAAACTCTTCTAAAAAAGAATTACCCAAGGTTATATAAAGTCCCACAAGGATAAAGTTTGAGGAGGTGACTTTGGACTTAGTCTGGAGTTCCTGTACAATGCCATTGAAATCAATATATCCTCTAAGTGTGAAATATGCTGCTATTATCACTGCAAAGGACACTACACCAAGAATTAATCCAAGTTTAAATGTAGATTTTTTAAACCTTTTGAGATTCAAACAATCCTTAATACTGGATTTTTTCATAAGTTTTAAATAAATATAGGGTATAGCTGTAAATAATATCAATTTTGTAATGGTTTTAGTTATATAATCAACAACAAGAATTTGCTCGATTAAATACAATATTATGACTGCTGCAAGGGAAAATACAACTATATATGCCTTTTTCATAAGTTATCTCCTCAAATATGATATATAGATATTATATCAATATATTTAAACTATTTGTTATAAAGATTTATCGTATTTTTCATCGTTCCTACTCTTAAGAATATCATTTATAGTCCATTACGATTTTAGCCTATATGTCTAAACAACTCAAACAGAGGAAATATTATAAATAAAGCAAATTAGACAAGGCAATTTTAAGTTTTTGCCCAATTATGTTATAATATTGTAGTATTATGACACATAATTAAATACTAATCACGAGGTAAAAAATGAGTGAAAGAAAAGATGTACAAATAGATTTAAGTGAAATACAAAGACAAAAGGAAATTATGCTCAGATTAAAAGAGAATAACAGCATAGATTATCAAAAATCAGGGAAACACAAGCATTATCTTGTTATAACCTTTGGTTGTCAACAGAATGTATCTGATTCAGAAAAGCTTATGGGTATGTTAGACGAAATGGGCTATCTTAAGACTGCGAATCGAGAAGAAGCAGATGTTATTATTATAAACACCTGTTGTGTAAGAGAAAATGCAGAGCTTAAGCTTTATGGTAATATTGGAGCCTTTAAAAAATTAAAGCTGGATAATCCCAACATACTCTTATGTGTTTGCGGTTGTATGATGGAGCAAGAACACGCGGTAAACACAATCAAAAAGAAATATAAGCATGTAGATTTAATTTTTGGAACTCACAATCTATATAAGTTTCCAGAGCTTTTAGAGCGTTCTATGAATGAGCTGTATACATTAATTGATATAATGAATACAGAAGGCATAATAGTTGAAGATATGCCTGTTAGAAGAGAAGACAAGTTCAAGGCTTGGGTAACTATAATGTATGGCTGTAACAACTTCTGCGCTTACTGTATTGTTCCACATGTAAGAGGCAGAGAAAGAAGCCGTAAGCCAGAGGATATCATAAAAGAGATTAAACAGTTGGCTATTGATGGCTGTAAGGAAATAACACTCCTTGGACAGAATGTAAACTCTTATGGTAAGGAATTAGAGCTTAGCATAGATTTTGCTGACCTAATAAGAATGGTGAATGATATAGAGGGCATAGAAAGAATAAGATTTATGACTTCTCATCCGAAGGATATTTCCGATAAGCTTATAGAAACTATGAGAGACTGCAAAAAGGTTTGTGAGCAATTGCATTTGCCCTTCCAATCTGGAAGTAACAACATATTGAAAGCTATGAACAGGAAATATACTAAAGAGGGATATCTGGAGAAAATTGAAAAAATTAAAAAAGCAATACCGGGAGTAGTCTTGAGCACTGATGTAATTGTGGGCTTCCCTGGTGAAACCGATGATGAATTTGAAGAGACTCTTGAGGTAATGCGACAGGTTGAATTTGATCAAGCGTTTATGTTCATTTACTCTAAACGGATAGGTACTCCTGCTGCAATTATGGAAAATCAAGTGTCAGAAGAACATAAACATAGGAATTTTGAGAAGTTGATGCAGGTACAAAACAGCATTAGCAAAAATATAAACGATAAGTATTTATATAAGATTGTAGAGGTACTGGTAGAAGGGCTCAGCAAGAATGATTCTACAAGGTTCACAGGCAGAAGCCGTACAGGCAAGGTGGTAAATTTCAGCGGTCAGGGAGATATCATTGGTCAGCTAGTGAATGTAAAAATAACTGAAGTATTTTCTTGGTTTTTAAATGGGGAAATGCTAAATGACAATCAGACAGATTAGCAAATCGGGGTGAGAAGAAATGGTTCAATTAACACCAATGATGCAGCAATACATGGAGATAAAAGAAAAGCATAAGGATAAAATTATTTTCTTTAGGCTTGGTGACTTCTATGAGATGTTTTTTGAGGATGCTTTGGTAGCATCTAAGGTGCTTGAAATAACCTTGACAGGCAGAGACTGCGGTATGGAGGAGAGAGCCCCTATGTGTGGCATTCCTTATCATGCAGCAGAGAACTATATATCCAAGCTTATAGGCAAAAATTACAAGGTTGCTATATGTGAGCAGGTAGAGGATCCTGCTTTAGCTAAAGGCTTAGTTAGAAGAGAGGTAGTAAGAATTGTGACTCCAGGTACTGTTATTGAGAGTACAATGCTGGATGAAAAGTCTAACAACTACCTTATGTCAGTATACTCATCTGATAAGTCAACCGCTATAGCATATATTGATTTATCAACAGGAGAATTCTATTGTACGCAAGCGGATCAATCAGAGCTACAAAATATATTAAGTGAGATAAACAGATTAAGCCCATCGGAAGCAATTTGTAATAATGAGCAGTCTGAAGTTATGCTTCCTACTGAAGCAGTGCAAATGTACCCTTCATATTTTGACTTATCTGATTGTGACCGAAGAATAAAGAAGCAGTTTGGCATAACTTCTCTTGAAGGACTTGGAATAGATAGTGAAGAACTGGTTAAAAGCACAGGCGCAGTACTTTTATACCTTGATGAGATACAGAAGGTAGCATTAAATAATATTAATAGTATAAAGCACTACAGCATTAGCAGCTATATGATGTTGGATGTAAACACAAGACGCAATCTTGAGCTGGTGGAGACAATAAGAGGAAAAACCCGCAAGGGAGCTCTCATATCTGTTCTTGATAAGACTTCAACCTCTATGGGTGGCAGAAGACTAAGGGGATGGATAGAAAAGCCCCTGCTAAACCCAGAAGAGATAAATGATAGACTAGATGGGCTGCAGGAGCTTTATAATGAATTTTTACTAAGAGAAGAGTTTAAGGAGTATCTAAAAGGCATATATGATTTGGAAAGGCTGGGAAGTAGAATTGCCCTTGGCAGTGCAAATGGTAGAGACCTAATAGCCTTTAAAAACTCTGTGATAAACTTACCTCATATAAAAAATTTGATAAAAAATTGTACAAGCAAAATACTAAAGAAGATGTATGAAGACTTAGATCCTCTTCAAGACATTTATGAGCTTATAGAGAAATCAATAATTGAAGATGCACCCATAACACTAAAGGAAGGAAATCTAATAAAGAAGGGCGTAACCTCTGAGCTTGATAAGCTTAAGGAGGGAGCCATAAACGGAAAGCAGTGGATAGCAGAGCTTGAGCAAAAGGAAAGAGAGAAATCTGGGATAAAGTCACTTAAGGTTGGCTACAATAAAGTTTTTGGTTACTTCTTAGATGTAACCAAGTCTAACCTTACTCATGTACCAGATTATTTCATACGTAAGCAAACCTTGTCTAATTCTGAGCGTTATATCACTCCTGAGCTTAAAGAGCTGGAGGATATGGTGCTAGGTGCCGAGGAAAAGCTTGTGGAGCTTGAGTATCAAATTTTTATAGATATCAGGAACCAGATAGCCCAGCACATTAAAAGAATACAGGAAACAGCTTCACAGCTGTCTATATTAGATTGTATATGCTCACTTGCTGAAGTAGCTCAAAAAAATGGTTATAGTAGACCAATAGTAAATTCTGACGACAAATTGCTTATAAAGGACGGCAGGCACCCGGTTGTCGAAGTGCAGTCCAACTCAGTTAAATTTGTACCAAACGATACAGACTTAGATACTAAAGACAGTAGAATGCTTATAATTACAGGCCCAAATATGGCAGGTAAATCCACATATATGAGACAAGTAGCCTTGATAACTCTTATGGCTCAAATAGGCAGCTTTGTTCCAGCTTCTAATGCAGTTATAGGCGTTGTAGATAGAATATTTACCCGTGTAGGAGCCTCTGATGACCTAGCATCTGGACAAAGTACCTTTATGGTAGAAATGAGTGAGCTAGCCAATATTATTAACAATGCGACCAGCAGAAGCCTGTTAGTTTTGGATGAGATAGGTAGGGGCACCAGCACCTTTGATGGACTTAGCATTGCATGGTCAGTAGTTGAACATATTTCAAACAGTGAGAATATTGGTGCTAAGACTTTATTTGCAACTCATTATCATGAGCTAACTGAGCTAGAAGGTAAAATCGAAGGAATAAAGAACTACTGTATATCAGTTGAGGAAAAGGGTAAGGATATAGTATTCTTACGTAAAATCATCAGGGGTGGGGCCAATGGCAGCTATGGAATTCACGTTGCTCGATTGGCAGGGATTCCTGAGATTATACTCCAAAGATCAGAAGAAATTCTTTTTACTTTAGAGAAATCAGAGCAAACTAATCATAGTAATCTTTATGTAAAGGAAAGAAAAAGGAAGCATACTTCGCTTCAGGATGAACCAAACCTATTTAATTTTGGGCAGTTTTCTTTAATAGATGAAATAAAGGCACTTGACATAAATAACTTAACACCAATGCAGGCATTTAATATGTTAAATGAGCTTCATAATAAGGCTAAGGATATTAAATAATTGAACAGGAGTGCATATTATGGGTAATATTAAACTTTTAGATGAAGCTACTATAAACAAAATAGCAGCGGGTGAGGTTATAGAAAGACCAGCTTCTATAGTCAAAGAACTGGTTGAGAATTCTATAGATGCTGGAGCTGCTGCAATTACAATAGAAATTAATGATGGAGGTAAAACCTTTATTAGTGTTTCTGATAATGGCATCGGTATCATGTCAGAGGATCTGGAGCATGTATTTGAAAGACATGCTACTAGTAAAATAGTGGATGCAGAGGATTTATTCAGCATACTTACTTTGGGCTTTAGAGGAGAAGCTATGGCAAGTATTGCTGCTGTGGCAGAGGTAGAGCTTCAAACTCATACAGAAATAGAAACCTCAGGAAGTTATGTACTGATTAAGGGAGGTACTATCCTTGAGAGAAAGTCTATTGGCTTTCCTATAGGTACTACTATTACGGTCAGAAATCTTTTCTATAATACTCCTGCAAGAGAAAAATTCTTAAAGAGTAATATAAGCGAACAGGGACAAGTTGTAGACGTTGTAGAAAAGCTTGCAATGGTAAGCACTACAGTATCCTTCAAGTTGATAGTTGACGGTAAGAACGTGCTGCACACCCCTGGCAATGGAGATCTTCTTTCTGTGCTTACATGCATATATGGCAAAAATACTGCAAAGTCTATGGTACGATTGGATTATAACAATCCACTTTTAAGCATTGAAGGTTATATAGGTAAGCCTGAGATAGCAAGAGGAAATTCAACCTATATGATTTTCTCTGTAAACAACAGAATAATCCGTAATAAAATGATGACAGAAGCTGTAAAACAAGCCTACAAGGGTTTGCTTATGAATAATAGGTTTCCATTTTCGGTGCTTAATTTAAAGATACAAACTGATAAAATAGATGTAAATGTACATCCTTCAAAGGCAGAAATTAAGTTTTCAGATGACAGGTCAATTTTTAATACATTATATACTGCTGTAAAGAGCTGCTTGGCAGGAAGTAACCTTGTTTATGGTTCATCTTATGAATCTCAAACACCACAAGAAGCTGCTACTGAAAGAGTACATGAAACTCCTGCTTACAAAGGTACTTTTGTACGCCCTGAAGCTATACAGCACAATACGGAAGAAACTTTTGAACAACATAGCTTTCTAAAGGATAATGAAAGCTATAACATGTCAAATAGCAATAAAAGCTTTTATACACAGGATAAAGCTCATACTGTACCGCAATCAAGCTATAATATACCTAATGCAACGAGCCAACCTGTACAAAACAAGAGCTTAATAAGTGGACTAAGTGTTATTGGACTGCTTTTCAATACTTATATACTTACACAGGATGCTTCTAACTTTTATTTAATAGACCAGCACGCTGCCCACGAAAGAGTCATGTACGAATATCTTATGAACAAATATGATACTGGGGATATGGTAGTACAACCTTTGATGCTCCCCATTGTTGTTGAACTTAGTCCAAAGGAAATAGCACTTATAAAGGATAGCTTCGACATATTTGAAAGACTTGGTTTTGAAATAGAGTGGTTTGGAGAAAATACTATAGCTATAAGAGCAGTGCCTATCGTCATGGGTGAACCTTGCAGCGGAGATTTCTTCAATGATATACTTGACTCTCTGGAGAGTAGCAACAAAGCTACATCACCACTAGAAGGTATTGTTATAAATATGGCGTGTAAAAACTCTATAAAAGCTGGTTCAGCTATCAGCTATGAGGAAATGCAGGAGCTAATTAGAAGACTTTCTGAAACAAAATCGCCTTATAACTGTCCTCATGGCAGACCTACCTTGATATCTATGAGTCAATACGAGCTAGAGAAGAAATTCAAACGTGTACTTTAATGAAAAATGCTTAGCACGAAACATATAGTGAGGTGTCCTTTTTGGAACAAAAGAAGATTAAGAAACCCCAAATTTTCATCCTGGTAGGTCCTACAGGAGTAGGCAAAACTGATATTTCAATAGAGCTTGCCAAAGCCTTAAATGGCGAAATACTATCTGCTGACTCAGCCCAGGTATACAAGTATATGGATATAGGTACAGCGAAGGCAAATCTTGATGAAATGCAAGGAATAAAGCATTATATGATAGATGAAATATACCCTGATCAAAGCTTTAGTGTAGCTCAATTTAGAGATAGAGCAGCAGTTTATATAAATGATATTACAAAAAAGGGCAAGCTTCCTATAATTACAGGGGGAACAGGACTATATATAAATTCACTTTTAAACAATCTGGATTTTACTGCCTCAGTAGGAGATGAAGGCTTTAGACAAGAGATGCAGTGTATAGTTGATACAAAGGGTAACGATTACCTGTACAATATGCTTAAGGATATTGACCCTGATTCATATAGTCGATTACATAAAAACGATACGCGAAGAGTTATCAGAGCCTTAGAGGTTCATAAATTTACAGGCAAAACAATTACTTATTTTCAGGAAGAATCCAAGAAAGTGCCAGCAAGATATGATTATGCCTTTGTGGGACTTACTATGGACAGACAAAAGCTCTATGACAGAATTAACAAAAGAGTGGATATAATGCTGGATAAAGGGCTGATAGACGAGGTTCAAAGACTTTTGGACATGGGTTACAGTAGAGAGTTGGTCTCTATGCAGGCACTAGGCTACAAGGAAATTGTGCAATATCTTATGGATGAGATAACTTTAGAGGAAGCAGTATTTATACTAAAAAGAGACAGCAGGCACTATGCAAAAAGACAACTGACTTGGTTTCGTAGAGATGAGAGAATCCAATGGTTCAACATAGATGAGTATACGGATAAAGCAATTTTACTAAAAAATATTATAATTTACATTGCAGGAAAAATTTATTTATTATAGAATAAATATCTAAGATTAATATAATAATAGAAGTATGATACAAAGAAAATCTTTATAAATGCAGATTTTGAAACGTATAAATTTATATAACGTTTCTATGCATTAAAAACTAAAGATAAATTTAACAAAATATTTTTTTTGGAGGGGAATTTAATGAACAAAGTAAACATCAATCTACAAGATGTATTCCTAAATCAAGTAAGAAAAGAGCATATCCCTATAACTATATTTCTAGTTAATGGATTTCAGCTCAAAGGATTAGTAAAGGGATTTGACAATTATACTATTGTGTTGGATATTGATGGTAAGCAACAGCTTGTTTATAAGCATGCAGTTTCTACCATATCACCTATAAAGCCAATTAACTTTGCATTCACAGATAATACAAAACATATAAGCTCAGAAGACAAATAATTTCCCTGAATGTCGGCCGTTCTATAAAAAGAACGGCTTTTTATTTGCATGTGTGCAGTAATATATGCTAAAATATATCGAAATATGTTAATCGAGGTGCAATATGCATTATAAAACTATAGAATATCTAATAAACAAGCTGAATATAAATAAGAAGGTTATAGACCTATGTATATCAACAGAGGCTGAGGTACAGCAGCAGTTTAATAAAATTGATGAAGTGGGAGAATACAATCAATACAAGGTACTTCGTAGTATGCAAAAAAATAGACTTAGTGATACTCACTTCAATTACTCAACAGGCTATGGCTATGGAGATATAGGCAGAGAAACTATTGATAAGGTTTATGCTGATGTATTTGAAGCTGAGGATGCATTAGTAAGGCCTCATATTGTTTCAGGCACTCATGCTTTATCACTTTGCTTATATGGGGTTCTAAGACCAGGGGATGAGATGCTGGCGGTAACAGGGAAGCCCTATGATACGCTAGACAATATAATAGGTATAGAAAAGGTTTTGCCTGGCAGCTTAAGAGAGTTTGGAGTTACATACAGTCAGGTGGATCTTACATCCGAAGGTAAAATTAACTATAACGAGATTTCAAAGAAATTAAATAATAGGACAAAGCTTGTGCTAATACAGCGGTCTACAGGCTACTCATGGCGACCGTCTTTGTCCTTAGAGGATATAGAATATACCATTAAGTTTATAAAGATTATTAATCCCAAAATAATCTGCATGGTAGACAATTGCTATGGAGAATTCATAGATTTCAAGGAGCCTACAGAGGTTGGTGCAGACATTATTGCAGGCTCACTTATAAAGAACCCAGGAGGTGGCATAGCTCCCACTGGCGGCTATGTTGCAGGTAAAAAGCACTTGGTAGAAATGGCTGCAGGAAGGTTGATAGCACCAGGTATAGGCAAGGAATGTGGAGCTACCTTAGGAGTAAACAGATTGTTCTTCCAAGGCTTATTCATCGCACCGCATGTAGTTTCAGAAGCATTAAAGGGTGCTGTTTTCACATCCAGATTATTTGAAAAGCTTGGGTTTGAAGTAAATCCCGACTATACTGCAAGGCGTAGTGACATAATACAGGCTATTAAATTTGGAAACAGAGAGGCACTAATAGCTTTCTGTCAAGGTATTCAAAAGGGCTCTCCCGTTGACTCTTTTGTAAACCCTGAGCCTTGGGATATGCCAGGCTATAATGATCAAGTTATAATGGCTGCAGGTGGCTTCGTACAAGGCTCTTCCATTGAGTTAAGTGCAGATGCACCTCTAAGACCCCCATATATCGCTTATCTTCAAGGTGGCTTGACCTTTGACCATGCAAAGATAGGAGTAATATATGCGTTACAAAACCTAATAAAAACCGGTTGTATAAGTATATAATATATAAACACGTGGGATTATGAGTATGTAGGCTGCAAAAGATTTTGGTATAATTATTTAGTCCTATATTTTGATTTAGAGGAGAAACTATGCAAGATAAGTTGAAATTTATGGATTTCTGTGCGGGAATAGGTGGAGGAAGACTAGGTTTATTAGAAAATAATTTTGAATGTGTTGGATACTCAGAGATAGATGAGGCTCCTGACTATACATACAAATTATTTTATGGTGATATAGAGATAAATTATGGGGATTTAATGGTTATAAATCCCGCAAAACTACCAGAATTTGATATTATGATTGGGGGATTCCCTTGCCAAAGCTATTCTATTGTAGGTCAGCGAAAAGGACTTGAAGATTTAAGAGGACAGATAATTTATGGCTTAATTGAAATCTTAAAGGCTAAATCAGTACCTTACTTTATATTAGAGAATGTAAAGGGTTTGGTTAATCATGACAAAGGACAAACAATAAAGATTATCTTAGAAGAAATGTATGCAGCAGGTTACAAAGTAGAGTGGAAAGTCTTAGATAGTGTAAATTATGGAGTTCCTCAAATGAGAGAGAGAGTATATTTTGTAGGTGTAAAAAAAGACTTGGCTACGGACAAAAAGAAGTTCATATGGCCCAATGAAGTGAAAATCCCGAACCTGTCAGATTATTTAATAGATACAGAGAATGGCATATTAGACCATGAAAATGATACTACTTTTAAAAAATACATTAACAATAAGTATAATATAGGTAAGTTCAACTTAGAGGAAATTATTAGTGAGGATTATTTAGTATTAGACACAAGACAATCAGATTTGAGGTTGTATCGGGGTAAAGTTCCAACGCTTAGAACAGGTAGACATGGTATTCTGTATGTAAAAGATAGAATACTGAAAAAGTTATCAGGATATGAAGCCTTACTTCTTCAAGGGTTCTCAAAAGAAGTAGCGGAAAAATCAAGAGGAAAGCTGACAGAAGGAAAGTTGTTGTCACAAGCAGGTAATGCAATGACTGTATCAACCATAGCAGCCATAGGGAAACAGCTTATGAATTATATTAAAGGGGCTGATTACATAATGGATGACCTAGTATTACGAGGTTCTAATACAGCAAGAAATGGATTTAAAAATGAGAAGGATATAGCTGACAAGTTCAATGAGTGGGAAACTGATACAGAAGCTAAATTTTGGCTAGAAATAATGAGTTATAATTTAGAAGAAATCGAGTATGTGAGAGCTGTAGTAATTCATGGATATAAGACAGATGTAAATGTTCAAATTAAAATTAAGCTGAAGAGAGCTATAGATATAGAAAATATCCAAGTTAAGTTAGTAAGTAATAAAAAAGGTTTTAACCAAGTGGATAAGCGCTATTTACGAAACTACAATGAGCTTTGGAATATCCCTGTAGATGTTTATGAGTTATTGCAGCATTTTACAGGAGAGCTGCCACCTAAGGTTATGGATACTAGAGACAATAGGCGTATGTTTCTTGATGAATTTACAAGAGAAGAACGAAATATAATTTTGAAGTTTTTTGAAGATAATAAAGTTTTAATAATAACAGATATATTAAGAGGCAGAGGTGAATTCTCTGCTGAGTGGGTATTAGTTGCACAAAAAGTTGCACAAAATTCACGTTGGGTATTAAAAAACATTAATGAAGTATTACAACATTATTCAGAAGGCCCTGTAGAAATGAGTCCAAGAGGTTCTATAAATATTGGTAGAATTGGAGTTCAGAGAAAAGGTGGTGACGGGGGAAGAGATACCGCCAAAATGCTTCAGTTTAAGGTAGATCCGACAGAACTATTTGATATATAAGGATAAGTATAAGACCACTACTAAACAGTAGTGGTCTTACTATATTCACTACGCTCTTGACATCCATCACAATGATATAGGATTACCATAATATGGACGACATATAAACTTTACTTTCTTTATTCAAAATGATATAATTTAACTTAAAATTTGTTTAACATAAAGTATATTTTTAGTAAACTTATTTAATAATATTTACATATTAGGAGGAACGTTTATGAATATCATTTCAGAGGTGTTAAAGCAAAATTTGCTTTATATCATCAAACCTTACAAGCTTAATAGAGTAGAACTAATAAAGTTACTTACCAATCATCCAGAGATAAAGTTTGTATCTCTTGCAGGAGTCGATCTTCAAGGTAATACTACAGACGAAAGAATACCGATAGATTTATTTACACGTGACATTGATGAGTTCTTAAATGGATCAATTCAAACAGATGGCTCCAGTGTTGTGCTTCCAGGTATCGCATCACTGAATAACGGAAAGGTTGATTTAGTTGCAGATACAAGCAGTAACTGGTACGTTGAATATAACTATGAGAACTTTGATTATCAACTAGGCAAGCCTATTGGCACCTTGAGAATTTCATCATTTTTGAGCCATAATAATCTATTTGTAGACTCAAGATCTGTATTAAAAAGAGCTGTAGAAAACCTTAAAAGCAACCTGCTTAAGCTTCTAGAGCAATATCCAAATGTACTAAAAGAATATGAGATCACCTTTGACGATATCGATAGTTTAGTTCTGACATCTGCTACAGAGCTTGAATTTTGGGTGAAAACACCAAATGATGATGCTGATATAGAAGCACTTTCTGCTTCACAGGAGCTTCAAGAGCAGTATTGGAAGAGAACTAAGGGAGCAGTACGTACTGCTTTGGAGCAATGCTTACTTATGATGGAAAAGTACAACCTTCACCCTGAAATGGGTCATAAGGAAGTAGGAGGTATAAAGGCTAAGCTAGATGAAACCGGTAACTTGACACACATCATGGAGCAGCTTGAAATAGATTGGAAGTACGATTCCTCCTTACAAGCTGCTGATAATGAAAAGATAGTAAAGAATTTAATTAAAGAGGTATATAGATTAAACGGTCTTGAGGTCACTTTCCATGCTAAACCCATAGAAGGGGTTGCTGGTAATGGTAAGCACACCCATATTGGGGTGGCTGTTAAGCTTAAGAATGGTAAAATTCTTAACCTCTTTGCACCTGCTGATATGAAAAAGGATTTTATGAGTATTATAGGTTATGGTGCATTAATGGGTATATTGAAGAATTATGAAGTTATAAACCCATTCATATCCTCAACAATAGATTCATTAAACAGACTTAGACCAGGTTATGAAGCACCAATTTGCATAGTTGCATCTCTAGGACATAACGTGGAAACACCTTCAAGAAATAGAACGATACTGGTAGGACTAGTCCGTGATATGGCAAATCCCATGGCTACAAGATTTGAAGTAAGATCCCCAAACCCAAATACAAATACATATCTAGCTCTTGCAGCATTTTATCAAGCTATGCTAGATGGTATAAAGGCTGTTGTAGTATCAGATATGTCTCCTAAGGAACTTGAAAAGGAACTTTCAAAGTCACCCGAGGAAAAGGGTGTTTACCTAGCGTACGGAAGAGCATATAGAAGCGAAGAGGACGTATTTGAACATTTTACATCAGAAGAACGAAGCAAGCTTTTTGGAGAGCATCCTGCCACAGTTTATGAAAACATAACTAGCTTTGACAAGTATAAAGAAAAACTTAACATACTAATGGATAATAATGTAATGTCTGATAAAATAATTAAAAGCTTTGCAACTTCAGTTACAAACAGATGGGTAACAGAAATAATAAACAGACTGCTACCTGAGAATATGGATTACGTTCGTTGCTGCAAACTGTTACATCTAACAGATAATAATAGCTCAAATGAGGATCTTGATAGTGAGAATTGGAGTAAAGTAGACAAGATTAGAAAATATCTAATGAGAGATACAAAGGAGCAAATGAGTTTATTTAATAGAATTAGAGAGGTTGCTTCAAACAAAGATTACAAATCGCTGTCAGAGCTGCAAATAGAGATGGGTAATGTAATGGCGGCTTTAAAAGATGCCTATAATATATATAAAACAAACATTATAGATGAGATAAAATAGAAAGAACGAGGTGAAAACCTCGTTCTTTACTTTATACTTCTGAATACACCTATAACCTTGCCTAATATCGATAATTCTTTTGTTATAATCGGCATAAGGTAGGGGTTCTCAGGCTGTAATCTAAAATAATCCTTTTCTTTGTAATAAGTCTTGACTGTAGCTTCATCATTTATAAGAGCAACTACAATGTCTCCATTCTTTGCTATTGATTGTTGTCTTACAATTACATAGTCACCGTCAAATATACCTGCATTTATCATACTATCACCCTTAACTATAAGCATAAATGCACTGCTGTTGCCTATAAACTCAATTGGAACAGGGAAGGTATCCTCAATATTCTCTTCAGCAAGTATAGGTACACCTGCTGCCACCTTTCCTACAACGGGAAGCTCAACCATTTCCCTTCTAAAAGAAATGCCACTATTGCTATCAAGAACTTCTATAGCTCTTGGCTTTGTAGGATCACGTCTTATAAAACCCTTTTTCTCCAAGCGTTCGAGATGACCATGAACTGTAGATGTGGACTTGAGCTCTACAGCATCACAAATCTCACGTACTGAAGGGGGATAACCCTTTTTATATATTTCATTTTTAATATATGTTAAAATATCCAGCTGTTTTTTGCTTAAATCTTCAGTATTCATATCAACACTCCATTACAATTCAATATTTTACATTTATAACTATCACAATTATAGCACATAAATTGAATAGTTCAAACATATGTTCGTAAAAATCTTCAAAAATAATTAAAATATATGGTAACTATATGTTTTGTACTAATTAATTTATATCTGGGCATATATAGTTAAAAATTATCATAAATAATTACAAAAGCTATTGACATAGAACATGCGTTCGCATTATAATTAAATTAATAAGAACACATGTTCTAGGAGGTAGTGAAATGATAAAATATAGGATAGTTAATAAATATCGATTTTTTACGACCATTAGTTTGATGTTATTGTTATTGTTTATATCAATGTTTTTTATAGTGGTAAATGCAAAAAGTACAAGCACCGAAATACTTGTACCCATTTATGTTAATGAAGGGGACAGCCTATGGAAGCTGGCTGATAAATACTGTGATGAAAGTAAAGATATTAGAAGTTATATAGATAGGATTATTACTATCAATAATCTTTCAGACTCAAATATAATGCCAGGTGAGCTTTTAATGTTTCCACAAATAGCAGAGAAATAACCTAAATCTAGCTTATTACTATACTGTTAATATCTTTGTTATTTATAACAAGCTCAATATTTTTAATAAGGCTAGGCATTTTCTCTAGTAATGTAACTATTGGTTGGAAGCTGCTGCCTATAGCTACGATTTTTTCAAGCTCAATTTTCTGCTCATCTTCACCAACTTTTATGACTATTTGTTTTAATTCAACCTCAAATTTATTATAGGCTGTCTTCAAAACACAATATGCGGCAGTTTTTGTGTTGGTCATTCTATTATTTGATATAAATATAAGATTATCATTCTCTATTCTCTGGAATGTGAGGGAGGGTTCATATTCTTTTTCATCAACTATATCCTCCAAATAATCAAGTAGTTTGAAATTATCAACATGCAGAGTATAGTTAGTATCACCATTTACAATAGCTGTTGCACTTTTTAATAGAGAATCAATGTTATCAAAAAACCACTTTTCTTTATTAATATTTTTTCTGCTAACTATTACTCTTGGAACAACATTATATTTATTATTTTTATAAGCCAACCACACTGAGAAACCATCATAGTTAGGATCGTGCAATATATCAATTTCAGGCTCGTTTTCCGGCATATACTCATTTTTTAACATTACATCTACATGTATACTAGAATTATAATTCATAAAAGTCATTGTATCATGCTTAATGTCCCTGATAAAAAGTTTTCTTTTATTTTCATCTTCTTTTACAAGCTCTTCATCTACTTTTTTATTCTTTTTATGCTTTCCTCGAACAGTAGAGTTCAGATCCATATTAATTCGTGATTCTCTTAAATCAACAGTTTCATCCATTAATAGAGAGGGGTACTTGTTTATATAACTATCTATATGAATGGTCTTAGCCTTTATTATCTTATCATATAGTTGGAACTCTTTATTATCTATCAACTTTTTAAATACCATGTCCCATTTGATAACAAGTCTTTCATTTTTATTTATTATAGGGATTCCATTTACGCTATCCATTAACTCATATAGAAGATACTTTACTTTTTCCTTCTCAGAATCCTCATTTATCTTTACAAGGAACTGATACATAACAAACATAAAGTATAGCCCCATTGTAAAACCCCATAGTAAGCTAGGTGACATATCAATTATTCGTGTTAATAAAAGTTCAAAAGCTAATGCTATTAAAAAAATTATAAATACATAAATATTCGTTGATGTATTATACAATATTAAAACCCCCATAATTATGCAATTTTATCTATATGTTTTGCACTAAACAGTTTACATTAAATCAAAACATATCTAGTAAGTTCTTTGTATTTTTAGTATTTACTCTATCTGTAAATAATGATATATTTTAATTATACAATATTATTTATATATTTTTATATAGGAAGGAAGTACCAATTTTTATGGCATATCAAAACGAATGCATATTATCGGACAAAGAGTGCACTAACTGCGGTGAGTGTGATATATGTGACCT
This sequence comes from Lutisporaceae bacterium, assembly GCA_049684915.1. Lineage (GTDB taxonomy): Bacteria > Bacillota > Clostridia > Lutisporales > Lutisporaceae > GWB2-37-7. Next base: position 39,167 of record JBAVGO010000043.1, read on the forward strand.
AGATCCAAATAAAATATGCGACAATTGCTGTCAATGTATCGAAGCTAATTCTGATTTTAAAGGTATCTATATTGATGATATAATAGAGAACGATATAAAGGAAGACGAAATAGAAAGCATATTATTTGAAGAAGAAGTAATAGATGAACTATAAAAGATTGACATAATGTTTATTATGTCAATCTTTTATAATATTATTATCTTCAAATTCTCCAGATAAGGGGTTAGCTTTAACTGCATTTCGTAATCTATCATCATCAACATGAGTGTAAATCTGCGTTGTAGAGATATTTTCGTGACCCAATATATGCTGCAAAGCTCTTATATCAACATTTCCATACTTATACATCAGTGTTGCGGCAGTATGTCTTAGTTTGTGTGTAGAATACCTCTCAGTATCTAAATCGGAAGCACCAATGTATTTCTTTACTAAATATTGTACAGTTCTTTTACTAATTCTTTGTTTTCTTTCACTTAAGAACAGTGCATTTTTGTCCTTAACACAATCATGTGGTCTAACCTTTAAATAAGCATTAATTGCATATAAGCAGGCCTTGTTTAGATATACAGTACGTTCTTTGTTTCCTTTACCAATAACAGTAAGTATATCACCATTTAGTCTGTTTATATCTATACCGACCAACTCTGACAATCGAAGTCCACAGTTTAAGAACAAAGTTATAATAGAATAATCTCTATCTTTGTTTTCACCATCAATAGAGGCAAGCAGTCGTTTACTTTCATCCAGTGTAAGATATATAGGCTGCCTAGAATTTATCTTCGGTGGTTCCATATCAAGAGCAGGATTTTCATCTATAACTTTTGCCTTATTTTGAAGATATTTGAAGAAGGAACGTAAGCAAGCAACTTTGCGAGCTCTTGCATGATTTTTATTATCTCTTTGGTTAGCGGCAAATGATAAGAAGGAGTATAAATCACTTAAACTAATAGTCCTAATAATATACTCATCAATATCGCCTACATAAATCTGGTCTAATTCAGTATCTGAGGGAACGATATTTCGTCTAATCTTTATAAACTTAAAGAAAAGATTTAAGTCGTAACCATAAGCAACAATAGTGTTATTTGATTTTCCACGAATGGTTTCCATATAATTTAAAAAGTCATTAACCAATAAAGGCTGATTTGTCATATTAACCTCCTATATTCGTCCATATTTTCATTTACATTGCACGAAATAAACATTTCGTGCAATCACATACAGAGTATATTTCGGCAGAAATCATGAAAATCCTGCTTTTAACACTAAAGAAATAAAAAAAAATCTTCAACGCGTTTAAATCGTTTTTAAGCCATTTTATTTATATGGTTAATAACTTAGCACTATCATTTTAAATTTCTTTAAATCACTTAATCTTTAAACGTATATAAAAAAAGATCAAGGTAAAAATCACCTCAATCTTTATACCTAACATATTTAGTTTTACTTAATAAGTTTATATATCCTTTTTATTATGCAATCCATCAAAAAACATCTTCAAATTATCAGGCAGAACATATTCTTCCATTTTAACAGCATCAATTCGATTGTCTCCGTAAACTTCTTTAAGAATAGCATTAACAATCATAGATTTAGGTGGCTCATTATATTCAATACCTTCATGCACCCAAACTCTGCAATCGACATCATCACCACATAGGTCTCCACATTCTTTGCAGGAGGATTCTTTCACTTCTAGTTCAATATCATTACCATTAATTCGGATAGTTGGAGAGCTTAAAAATTGATATTTTATAGCCAGCTCCTTTGAAGTAATATTAACCTTATTCACTACTATCTCAAAACCTGCAGCCTTTAATACCCCTGCTACCTCTCTAATTGCTTCATCTAAATTGTTTTCTGTACCTTGGCATCTTTCACAGACGCTTAAATCTAAATAGAGAAAATCAATCAAAATCTGCTTTTTTTTCTGTTCTGAGCCACAACAACCATTACCACAAGAACAACACCCTGAAGAATTACTCATAAAATTTTCACCTCACGCTTTCTATAATTTTAATTATTTCCTTTGGCTTTAAAACCTTTCCGTATGAAACTACCTTTTCACCAATAACTAATGCTGGTGTAGTCATTACTCCGTAAGTCATTATGTCCTTTACATCTGTAATTTTAACAATTTCAACTTCCAAGCCCATTTCTTTTACAGCAGTTTCTGCGTTTTCTTCTAATGTATCACAATTGCCACAGCAAGAACCTAGAATTTTGATTATCATAATAATCCACTCCTAAACTATTATTATTAGAATCCTAAATAAAACATATAAAAGCCTATTAACAAAATCATCAATCCCATAAGAATTTTTAGTATTTTGCTTGCCATCCCATATTTCTCACTGGATGATAGCTTATGTACAAAACCCACAGATGTTCCTGCAATCAGCACAAGAAAACTATGTCCAATGGAATATAGCAGTAAAAGTAATCCCCCCCATAGAAGGCTTCCTTCCTTAGCCACTATAGCGAGTAGCACAACTAGAATAGGTGTCGCACATGGAGATGAGAAAAGACCGCCTAAAATTCCTGCAAAAAACGCTCCCCTAAAACCACGCTTAGTACTTTTACTGATGGCATAGGTAGATGGGATGAAGTTAAATATCTCCCATGTCTGCAGAGCCATTAAAAGCATAAGTACACCAAGAAATATATACCACCAGGAGCCTGTTCCTTGCATAAGTCTACCAAAAAGCGAAGCAACTGTACCTAAAATTGTAAATGTAAAAGCCATGCCTAAAGAAAACACAACTGACAGCCAAAAGGCATTTTTTGTATCTCTTTCCCCTCTACCTCCTACATAACCTATCACAAGAGGTACACTTGTAAGTGCACAGGGAGTAAAGGAAGTAAGTATCCCTGCAAGTAAGGCCAAAAATGGAGCTATCCATATATTTATAGAAATAGCAATTGAAATAGATTCAAGCCACTGGTTAATTACAACATCCACTATTTTAACCCCATTTCCTTCAATACACTGAGCAGTTTCTCTTTGGTCATTCCACTTTCATGTGCTGTAAAAACATGTTCTTTTGTGTCTTTCAGTAAATAAAGTTTCATCTGCATAGCTTCAGGATCTTTTGGATTGTACGGTTTACCATTTGCATCAATAAAAATCTGTGTAGGTATCAGGCTTATAGGGTAGCCATCAGCTATAGACTGATACTTCCATACATCAACAAATTTTATGATAGCTTTTCCCTGTAACTCTTCATTTAATTCTTTTAATACTGGAGCCATCTCTTTACAGGGGATACAGGAGTCTGCACCAAAGTCAATAATTATAGGAATACCATATGACTTTAACTTTTCAAGGTTAATATCTTCAGTTACATGCAATGCAAAGTCTGGATTTTCACTAACTACTGCGTCAATGTTTTTTTTTGAATTCTTTACAGCCCATATACCAAATACAATGCAAACAAATAGGACTGGTATTATGATTTTTATGACTATGCTTTTTTTTGATGGCGTTGTATTTTCTTCACCCATCAACAGCATCCTCCATTATCATCACCACATGAACAGTTGCAATTTCCACTTCCCACTCCATTATCACCTACATAGTTAATTGCTTCGGTCGGGCAAAGCTTTCCACATCCACGGCATCCATGAATACAGTTCTCTGGAGTAATAACAACAGGAGTAGGTGCTTTCTTAGAATTATATACCCCATGTTTGCACTTATCTACGCAGGCACCACACTCAACACATCTTTCGTAGTCAATAACTGGATACCATGTTTTAGACATAAACATTACCTCGCTTTATAATATTTTATTTATTAACCATCTCAGCATTCTCATATATTTTTTCTATTTCATCCTTTGATATAAGCTTTGATAAAACATAGGCTATTATAATGATTCCAGGTATATCAATAAGCAGCCTTGTAATAGCAAATTTTACTCCAAGAGATGTTATTTCAAAAAGGAGCATAGGTATCTTGGTAGTTGACCATGCACCAATGAATATTAGGATGTTACTGAACTTTACACCCTTTTTCATAAATACAGCAGCTATTGGAAAAGCTCCATAAAGAGGACCCGCTGCCGCCGAACCTATAAGTATAGATAATACTATACCTTTTAAGCCTGAACCTTCACCCATGTATTTTATCATTGTTTCCCTTGGTACCCATATATCAAGAAGCCCAAGCAAAACAAATACTGGAGGAATTACGAGCAGCATTTCCTTGAATGAATAGGCTGTAATACTTAATGCCTTCATCCCAAGCTGATAGTTGAATACTGTAAGTATACCAATGATAACCGATACAATTATAAAAGCCCTATATCTTTTTAAAACTGTTTTCATATGCTAGTCACCACCAAACCAATTATATATGCAACAATAAAAGAAAAAATGAATGCTAGAATATTCCTATATATTGTCAGCTTATTTCCAAAATACTTAATTTCAACAGGCAATGTAACAACACCAACCATCATAAGTGTAGAAACAAAAGCACCAATTTGCATGTAGCCTGCACCACCTTGTAAAAGCATCGCAGCAGTTGGAAAGGCGATAAATCCGGGTATTAAGGTTACAGAGCCAATAACAGCAGAAAGTACTACTCCAATCCAACCTGAGTCTGCGCCGATAATTTTTGATATTACGTCAGGATTCATTACGGCAAGTAAAACACCTACCAGTAAAATGACAACTAAAAATTCTGGCAATATGTTTTCAAAAGCTTTCCATGCTTTTTTTAGAGCCATTTTCGTCTTTTTCTTATCTTTATAAAATGAAAAAATAAGCAATGCTACAGTAACAAGATATAAACCTGTATTCACAATCACCGCCACCTCCTATTATTATCTTTAAACTAAGTTAATATCATCAAACAAGCCTTTTAATGAATCCAAACTATTTTTATTAATTGAATATTTCATCCATACCCCATCACGCCTGCTATTCACCAGTCCACTATCACATAGTATTTTCATATGATAGGAAAGCGTTGGCTGCGTTATATTGAAATCTTCAAGTATCTTACAGGCACAAAGCTCACCTTCAGAAAGCATATCAAAAATTTTTACTCTTGTTTCGTCTGCAAGTGCTTTCATATACAAGACATATTCTCCATAGTTTTTATTCAATTTACTTACCTCGCATTAAATTTTGTTTTATCATATAGATACTTATCTATATCTATTATATTTCTAGACATAGATAAGTGTCAATGTCTTTTGAAACTAATCTAATTATATAATTTCATTATTATTAAAATATAATTCAAAATAAAAATACCGGTTAGGGTGTTTGTTATAACCCAACCGGTATACTGACTTAGAAAAGTAAACAATCTTGTTCTTACTATACCCCTCTATATTAGATATAGCTTTATTGAATATGCACCTAACGCATAAAAAATCAATCCCAGAACTACAGTTAAACTAATATATGCTGCAGCATTTAGCTTCTTACTCTCCTGAAAGAGATTGAATCCTTCATACATAAATGTAGAAAAAGTTGTATACGCACCTAAAAAACCATCACCAAATAGGATATAATAATTACTACTAAGCCCAGCATTGCTGGCAATCCCTAATAGAAATGCACCACTGACATTAATAAGAAAAGTACCTAATGGAAACACAGCATTACTCTTTTTGGAAATAACTTTCCCTAGTGTATATCTAGTAATACTACCCAAAAACCCACCTAAGCCAGCAATAATGTAATACAAATTATTATCCCCTTTACTCAATGTTATTTTAATTCATCTTTAATATCACTAGTCTTATAACGATTTACCAATTTTAGTATATACTCCCTAGCAATAATAGTCCCTATATAAACCGCAGCTATACCTAAAAAGACTGATATTAAAGTATAGTTTATAGCTAACAAATAATGCCCTTGTTCAAATATTATTACTACTTCCTTGCATACGGTAGAAAAAGTAGTAAATGCTCCTATAAATCCTGTTGCTACACCAAGTCTAATATCTGGATCTATTTCTAATACTTCTATACAAATAGTCAAAAATATTGCTAGAAGGAAGCTTCCAAAAACATTTATTAGTAAAGTATTAATAGGAAATAATCCATTGATGTTATGTAAATCTATACTTTTAAAAACTATCCTTAGCATTGCTCCAAAGAATCCACCTAAACCGATGTAAATATATTTTCTCATATTTCTTAAAATCCTTTCCGTACAAAAAACAGACTCCTATATTGTGTTATTTCAATATGTTAACTCAATTGTTATCATCATGAAGGAAATAATCTATATACCCCTTCCACTCGAAATATTTATGCTTAATATTCTTGATTTCATAATTACCAAACGTGTGAGCTTATTATACATTAATAATGCCTTAACGTTCTTAAGAAAAATATTTACTTTAATCTTTTTAACCTTTTTAGCATATTCCTTACCAAAATTACTACTATATTTATTTATACATTCTGCCAACACAGCACCACTTTCTAATGCATAGCTTATACCTTCTGCCGAACTTGGGCTTATAAACCCAGCTGCCTCTCCAATTAACGCAACATTACCTTTAACAGCATTTATTTGACCTAATTTTCTAGTGCGCATAATTAAAGTACCTGTTCTTCTATATGCCACACCTTCTATATAACCTAACTTCTTAAGTTTTTTAATAAGCAAGTTAAACCTTTCATTAACATTAGTTTTAATTGGTATAGCTGAGCCTATCAATAAATACTCATCTTTTTGTATAATCCATGAGTAAAAATCAGTAATATCTTTGTCAAATATGGATGTATAATAAGGCATATTTTTATTAGTTCTATACCACTCTTGTATAGAAACATACTTCTCAGGAATAAGGCTATCTTCAAATGCTTGCTCTCTAACTCTTGATATTGCACCATCTGCTCCAATTAAAATTTTTGTTTTTACAACATAATCGCTATTGTTGCCTCTTAGTTTTATCTCTAAATAATCATCAACTTCTTTATATGATTTGAATATACAATTAAAAGCTACCTCAACTGTTTTAGGAATTATAGATATCAACCATCTGTCAAGTTTTTCTCTGTCTATGTTAATATAGTGTCTTGGATAATATCTTTCAATATTATTATCATAGTCTATGGATTTAACGCTAAACATCTGAGGACCGGTCAAAACTTGTTTGGGTACACCTAAGCCTAGCTGAGCTAATATCTTTTGTGCAGCAGGAGCAAGTAATCCTCCACAGCATTTCTCCCTATGATATTCTATATTTTCGTTTAAGTTTCTTTTATCAACTAATAGAATTTTGTATTTTTTATCTAACATTCTTGCTAAAGTTGATCCTGCAGGCCCAGCACCGATAATAACTATATCATACATTAAGAGTTACTCCTTTATCTTTAAATTCTATTTAACTAAAACTAAAATGCATCAGTTCAAGTAACAATCATTCTAAAGCTATACCATTTCTCCGAAATTCCATTTTAAATGTTATTCTTATTTATACTCTTGTTACGATATTTTAAATCTATACGCTCATCAAATCCTAGTGCATTCCAAAATGAGTTGCCAATATCATTGTTTTTGAAAACAACAAGAGAAACTTTATTAATGCCCTCTTTCTCTAATGCCTCAAGTGTTCCGTTTACTAACAGCTTTCCGACTCCGTTTCCACGATATTTATTATCAACAGCAGCATGATATATATATCCTCGCCGTCCATCATGTCCGCATAATATAGTCCCAATAATTGTGCCATCTATTATTGCAACAAAATTAGAGTTAGGATTTCTTTCTAAAAACTTTGAAATGCCTTCTTTAGAATCATCTATGCTACGCATACCCATACCTTCTATCTTTGTCCATAGTTCATACACTTTCTCATAATCAGAGATAGTCATTATTCTTATTATCATTTCTCTAACTCCTATTTTCAATAATCTAATATCATAATATGTTCATTACCAAATACTTGTCCATTAAAATAAAAACCAAAACTCTTGTATAGCTTTACAGCGTATGTACTTTCTTTATGTACCCCAAGGTAAACCTTATTGTGAGTTTTATCTTTCTTTATGATTTCTAAAAGTTTTTCCAAAGTATTTTTACCATAGCTCTTTGATTGATAGTTTTTGTCAATCATCATACGATAAATCCAATATTCACCATCATCTTCATCAATACAATACATTATAAATCCTATCATTATTTCATCATCATATACAGCAAGTGGAATGCATTCTGATTGAACTTTAGATTGTGCTATAGAAACTGCATTCGATGTCACAAAATCAACTTGTTCTTGTGTAACAGAAAGCTCAATACAATCCCAGAAATTTTCTTTAGTAATTTTTTTAAATGATATCAATATTTATTACCTTCTTTCACTAATATCCTAGGCTCTCATTTATAATGAATACCTTCATTCTGTCCTTAACATTCTGCCCCTCAATTATGCTAAGATTATTACATGCTCGCTCTGATGAACGACAATCCACACACCCACCAACTGAAACACAAGGCGGATTAAGACCCGCTCTCTTGGCATTAGCTGGTGCAACTATATTACGTGTTCGTTTAATTGCATCATTTAAGGAGTCCACAATCTTATTTGTCCCAATTACTACAATAACCTTCTCAGGGCCATACATCATTGCTGCTACTCTGTTGCCACTGTGGTCTATATTTACTAAATGTCCTTCAATAGAAATTGCATTTGTACCTGTTATATAGTATTCAGCTAACAGTGATTTCTTTTTCAATT
>JBAVGO010000044.1:0-18854 GCA_049684915.1 Lutisporaceae bacterium
TAAATTATCTTTAAAAAATAACCAAATCTAAATATTATCAAAATATTTAGATTTACGAGGCAAAAAACTGAGGTGGAAGAATGTTTGTTGATAAGGCCAAAATATTTGTTAAAGCTGGCGACGGTGGAGATGGCAAAATATCCTTTAGAAGAGAAAAATATGTACCAAATGGTGGACCTGACGGTGGTGACGGTGGAGCAGGAGGCAACATAATATTTGAAGTAGATGAGAACATGAGAACTCTTATGGACTTTAGATATAAACGAAAGCACGTTGCAGAAAGCGGAGAGGCTGGTATGTCAGGCAATTCCTTTGGAAAAAGTGGACAGCATCTATACATAAAAGTACCTTCAGGTACAATAATTAGAAATGTAGAAACAGGAAAGGCGATTGCAGACCTTAAGGAGCCTGGAGAAAAATTCATTGCTGCTAAAGGTGGACGGGGCGGACAAGGTAATCAGCACTTTGCGACACCTACAAGACAAGCCCCTAGGTTTGCTCAGCCCGGAGAAAAGGGTGATGAGCGAGAGGTTGAGCTAGAGCTTAAGCTTATAGCGGATATAGGCTTGGTGGGCTTCCCTAATGTAGGAAAGTCAACCTTATTGTCTATGGTTACATCTGCAAAGCCTAAGATTGCTAATTATCATTTTACAACACTGTTTCCTAATCTAGGAGTGGTAGATTTAGGTGGCGGTCGTAGCTTTGTGCTGGCGGATATACCAGGAATTATTGAGGGGGCACATACGGGGGTGGGACTTGGTCATGATTTTCTTCGCCACGTAGAGAGAACCAAGGTGTTAATACATATAATAGATGTCTCGGGCATTGAAGGCCGCGATCCTATGGAGGATTTCTATAAAATAAATGAAGAATTGAGTTTGTATAGTCAAAAGCTTGCAACTAAACCTCAATTAGTAGCATGCAATAAAATGGATTTACCGGGAGCAGAGGAAAACTATCTAAAAGTTAAAGAATTATTAGAAGGTCAAGGCTATGAAATATTCAAAATGTCTGCTGCTACAAGACAGGGAATAGACCCTTTAATGGATAGAGCATTTAATTTACTTGAACAGTATAAGGATTTGCAAGAACCAGTTGAAGAAATTGAAGAATTGTTGTATGATAAGACTACAGAAGAAAAAACCTTTAATGTCAGAGTAGAAAATGGAGTGTATATAGTAGAAGGTGATTTTATCGATTATCTGCTATCCTCTGTTAACATGGATGACAGCGATTCAATCAAATACTTTCAAAAGGTACTTAGAAAGCGGGGTATCGTTGATGAGTTAAAGCGTTTGGGAGTTCAAGACGGAGACACGGTAAAAATGTATGATTTAGAATTCGAATACTTTGATTAATGAAGTGGAGGTCAAAGACTAGAGATGAGCTGCATGCATTGTGACAACTGTAAACAGAATACAGCTACATATTTTTGCTTAGATAAAAATGAAATTGTAATAAATGAGCATTATATTAATAATGCAGAAAAAAGTAGGGGTGGCTGGAAAAAGGGAGATCCCGACTACGAGATTCATCGACGTAAGACAAGAAAAGAAGTAGAAGTATAGTAGTATATGGCAGACCGAAGGTCTGCCTTAAATATTGTATCATAGAATTAAATTAATATAATAGCAGAAAAATAAATATACAAACAAAAGGGTAGGAGTGATTTTATGCTGACTAGTAAGCAAAGAGCGTATCTAAGAGGTCTAGGCAATACCTTAGAACCTATTTTCTTAATTGGAAAGGGTGGAGTAACTGACAGCATGATAGTAGAAATTGATGCAGCTTTAGAAGCGAGAGAGCTTATAAAGCTAAAGATTTTAAATAATAGCTTAGAGGAGCCTAGAGAAGCTGCTCAAACAATAGCAGAACGCATTAAAGCTGATGTAGTTCAAGTAATCGGGGGAAAGTTTATTTTATATAGACAATCTAAAGAAAAACCACAAATAGTACTTTAAAAGTGTCGGGCACAAAATTATAAAGTGCCTGGCACTTTTTGTTTTACATACTTGATAAAGTATATCCCATTTTGTCACAGTGCTTTTAATTGTGGTGTAAATAGTGTATAATAACTTTAATTATTATACATTTTAAGAGGTATTTAATGAATAATATAGAAAAGGCATCGAATAAGCTGTGTTATGCCATAATGGGCGGCACTTTTGACCCAATACATTTTGGACATTTGGCTGCTGCAGAAGCAGTGAAAGAAGAATTGCATTGTAGCAAAGTAATTTTTATACCGTCAGGCAATCCACCTCATAAAAAGATGCGTACATTAACTGATGCTAAACATCGCTTTACAATGACTGCAATGGCAGTTAGCTCAAATCCAAATTTTGAAGTGTCAAACATTGAAATAAGTAGAAATGGGTATACATACACACTAGATACTGTAAAGCAGTTATTAGACTACTATAATAACAATGTGGAGTTAATTTTTATAACAGGAGCAGATGCAATATTAGAGGTGGAAACATGGTATAAGGTGGAGGAGCTTCTTAAGCTTTGCAGCTTTGTGGCAGTTACCCGCCCGGGATATGAAAAATCGAAGCTGGAACAAAAACTGCAATATTTACAGTCTAAATATAATAGCAGACTATACAGCATTGATGTGCCAGGACTGAATATATCATCAACTGATATAAGAAAACGAGTTAAAGAAGGACGCTCCATAAAATATCTAGTGCCTGAAGAGATAGAACAGTATATCTATAAGTATGAGCTTTATAAGGAGTAGCACTTTGATAGAACTTGAGGAAATAAAGAATTATCTTAAACTAAATTTATCTGATAAACGATTTAAACATTCCTTAAATACCGCTGAGACAGCTTTAGAGCTAGCAAATGTATTTAGAGAAGATCCGCAGAGAGCTTACATATCGGGACTTGTACATGATTGTACTCGTGAGCTTGATCTGGCATTACAACAGTCAATGCTGCGAGAGTTAGGCATTCAGGTAGATTCATTAACTCACAGTAATGCAGAGTTATTACATGCTTATTCAGCTGAATATCTAATAAGACAGAAATTTAGAATAGACGATGAGACAATAATTACTGCTGTAAAATATCATACAACGGGTAAAGAAGCTATGGAACTTTTAGAGAAGATAATTTTTTTATCTGATGTTATTGAACCCTCAAGAAGCTTCTTAGGAATAGATAATATCAGACAGCTTTCAAAGTGTGATTTGGATGAGGCATTGATAGAAGCTTTTGATTCATCTATTAAGTTCTTAATAGGAAAGAAGGCTACGATACATCCAGATACTATTTATGCGAGAAATTTTATTATAACTCACTTGCAGAATAAGAAATGGGGTAAATTAATTTGAAACGATATTTAATAATATTTGCAGCATCATTTTTAGTTTTTATATTAATATTTGGGGGTGGCTATTTAGTTCTTAATAATGTAGAGCAAAGCTTGCAGGATAAGGATTTTGAGAATAGTTTAAATGAGCAACCTGATTTGACTCCTCCTGAAGCGGAGGAAGATATCGTAGTCAATACCTTGCTTCTTGGGGTAGATGAAGCTAGGTCAGATACTATAATAGTTGCCAGATATAATAAGCAAACGCATCAAGTGGTAATGATATCTGTGCCGCGAGATACTAGAGTAGAAATACCTGGTTATGGCTTCGAGAAGATAAATGCAGCAGTAGGGAAAAAGGGAGGCACCGCTCTTGCCATGAAAACAGTAGGTAATCTATTGGATATCCCTATACATCACTATGTTAAGGTAGATTTTAAGGGAGTAGAGAAAATTGTTGATATTTTGGGTGGAGTTAAAATTAATGTGCCTCAGCAGATGGACTATGATGATCCTGCACAAGATTTACACATACACATTAAAGCTGGGCTGCAGCTTCTTAAGGGAGAACAAGCTTTGCACTTTTTAAGATATAGATCAGGTTATACTGATCAGGATTTGGGAAGAATAAAAGCACAACAGGAATTTGCCAAAGCCTTTATGAACAAGCTAACAAGCCCTGCTATTATACTAAAAGCACCAAGCTTGATAACTACAATGATAGAAAACACAAAAACTAACCTTGAACAAAAAGAGATAGGTCAGTATATATTAGATATTGGTAATATAAAGGTAGATAATATAAAAATGTATACGTTGCCTGGAGAGCCTGGCTATAAAAACAAGGTAGCTTATTTTATACATGATGAAGAAAAGCTTGATGAAATGATGGCAACAATGAATCAAGAGCTTGGAATTGCAAAGAAAGAGAGTAGTCAAGATACTACCACAATATCAAACAAAGAAGAAAATACAGGTATTGTAAAAAACGAAATAAAAATTGAAATCTTAAACAGTACAAACACCAAGGGTCTTGCGGCTGCAATGAAAGAAAAACTTGAGCAAAAGGGATATGTTGTGGAGAAGATTGGAGACACCAAAGATTTAACTTATAGTTACTCTAGAGTTATAGATAGAAAAGGAGATAAGAACAAACTGGAGCAATTATCTAGTGAAACAGGAATCGGTATGACTGATTCAGATATAAACTTAAGCTATAATTATGATATAACTATTATTATAGGAAACGATAAAAAACAATAGGAGGAGTTATTTTGTACGAAATTTCAACTGAGATAGCTAATAAAGCAGTAGAACTGCTAAAGGACAAGAAAGCAAAGGACATACGTTTACTCGATATTCATGAGATATCTACTCTATCCGATTACTTTATAATAACTACAGGTACTTCTACCACACAGGTTCAAGCAATGGCAGATGAGTTAGAGGAGAAAATGCAACTAGCTGGCTATAAGCTGTATCACAAGGAAGGCTTCAGAGGAGGAAGATGGATATTGATGGATTTCAATTATGTAGTAATCCATTTGTTTCATGCTGAAGAACGACAATTCTATAACTTAGAAAGAATTTGGGTGGACGCAAAAGACATACCAGTTGAAAATCAAGATTAATTAGTACGATTTTCATATTTATTTTATATATCGTAGGAGGGTATTACTATGCATGAAGACGTACATCCAATTCTAAAAAATATGATACCCATAGTTGAGGGTATAGCAAATACCTTTGGCAAAAACTGCGAGGTGGTTCTGCACGATGTAAGAAATCCGAAGAGCTCTATTGTTGCAATTTCTAATGGTCAAGTAACTAACAGAATAGTTGGGGGACCGATGAGCGAGTACGGACTAGCCGACCTTAAGAGAGGTTGTTTTGATAACAATAAGCTTAACTATCTTAAGAAAACAAAGGATGGAAGGGTACTTAAATCTACTTCTATGTACATAAAGGATGACAAGGGTGACCTCATAGGATTTCTTTGCATAAACTTTGATATATCAGAGCTTACAGTAATAAAGAGTATTTTAAGTGATTTTATTAATATAAATGACGATGTTCAATATTTAGATGCTGAGAGCTCAGGACAAGGGGATGCTATACATGAAGTTTTGGCTAGAATTGTAGACAGTACTGTGGAGTCTATGGGCAAGCCTGTAGCATTCATGACGAAGGATGAAAAAGTGCGTGTTGTACAACTGATTGAGGGACAAGGTGCTTTTCAGGTAAAGGGAGCTATAGAATATGTAGCAAAAGTACTTTGTGTATCTAGATATACTATCTATAATTATCTCGATGAAATAAGAGTAGAGATATAAAACATTAGGAGGATTCAAATGAAAGAAGTAATTTCAACAACGAAGGCTCCAGCAGCTATAGGACCTTATTCACAAGCTGTAAAACTGGGAAATGTGATATATACCTCGGGAATGCTTCCCTTGGTGCCAGAAACAATGCAAATAGTTGAGGGAGATATTCAACAGCAAACCAGACAGGTACTGGATAATCTTAAGGCTCTCTTAGAATCAGTTAACAGCAGCTTGGACAAGGTGGTAAAAACTACAGTATTTATAAAAAATATGAATGACTTCCCCAAAATTAATGAAGTTTATGCTGAATACTTCAATAGTAAGCAGCCAGCAAGATCCTGCGTAGAGGTAGCTAGACTTCCAAAGGATGCACAAATAGAAATAGAAGTTATTGCGTACATATAAGTAAACAACAAAAGCTGATATTATTACATATCAGCTTTTGTTGTTTAGTAGTATTTTCTTTTTGATAAAAACATGCTGCGCCTTCTGCGTTTTGTTTTGATTATTGTTGCTATTGTCCTCCATATAAGGAATAGCACGATAAATAGCAGGAGTATATGCCACCATTTTACTTTGTTACTGGCTTTTTTAATTTTATCTACTATTCTGGTGCTTTGCACATCTTCTTCTGCAATTAAATTTATGTTTTTTTGTTCTTTACCATCTACTGTAAAGGAAACGGTACCTATTATATCACCTTTTTTAACAGGTGCCTTAATGCCTTCTGTAAGCTTAATAATCTTTGTCTTCTCTATTTCTGAGATTTCATCAGGCTTTCCGATTAAAGAATAATCCTCTGTAGAAAGTAGATTAAGCTTTCTATCTCCATTTTGGATATTTACTGTAGTAACAATCATATTCTGCTTTAAGAGCTCCAGATTTTTGAAGCTAGCAAAGCCATATTCAAACAAAGCAATTGTATCAGAATACATAAAGTCCTTTCCGTCTCCAAGCACTACTGCAATAAGCTCCATATTATCCTTCTGTGCACCGCCAACCAAACAATGCTGTGATATGGATGTATAGCCTGTTTTTATACCAATAGCAGGCTCATATTTATATTTATTGTTAACAGTCCATATAAGCTTATTACTGTTTGTAATATATGGTCTTGCTTCTTGCTTATTTGTAGCTGGTATTTCATAGTGAAAGGTTCCTACAACCTCTCTAAAAATAGGGTTTTTCATTCCCGCTCTCGCAATTAAAGCTAGGTCTCTTGCTGTAGTATAGTGGTTATCATTATGCAAACCATTGGGATTTACGAAGTTTGTATTTACTGCTCCAAGACTCTTGGCTTTTTCATTCATAGCTTTTGCAAACTCGTCAACACTTCCGGATACTTGTTCTGCAATTGCAATGGCAGCATCATTGGCTGATTCCAGCATCATTGCATATAAAAGCTGCTTCATTGTAAGTATTTCGCCAGGTATAACATAAATCTGACTGCTGCCTCTTTCAATTTTTACTACGTTTGCTGAAGCAGTAACAATTTCCTCAAGGTTTCCATACTCAGCAGCCAAAAGCCCGGTCATTACCTTGGTGGTACTTGCTGGATATCGTTTTGTATCAGCATTTTTTTCATATAATACTCTGCCAGTTTCTGCATCTATCAATATAGCTGATGGTGCTCCAAGCTGAGGTGGTTCTGCATATACTGAAATGGTCGTTAACATGATTATCGATGCTATTAAAATTGCTATGAATCTTTTCATTAATCTCCTCCAATATTCTAAGGCTAAAAATTATACCATTTTAGTATACCAAAAAAAAGCATAAAAAACATCATATTGACAATTTATTGAATATTAAAAAAAACAATGATATAATTTCCATGTTGAGGAGATGGTAATTTTGATTTACTACTGGAAAATTTATAAAATATATATAGTAATTATTCTGTCAATATTGCTTATAATGTGTGGAATTATTTATAAAAACACTGTATATGACACACAAGTTGTTCTGAGTGACGAAGAAATTGATATTCTAGAGAAGAAAGAAGAACCTGTTGAGGAAGAAATTGTTACAGAGCTAATTACAGTTTATGTTTGTGGAAGTGTTAAAACTCCTTCAAATATTACTCTTTCTAAGGATGCTAGAATAGAGGATGCTGTGCGTTTGGCAGGAGGGGCTACGGAGAAAGCAGACTTAAATGCTATAAATATGGCACAGAAGCTTTCAGATGCGGATATGATATATGTTCCTGAAAAAGGAGAGACAATAGAAAGTGCAGAAAAAAATACTACAGGAGTAGTTAGCTCAAAAACGAAGGGTAAGTTAAATATCAATAAAGCCACTATTGTAGAACTGGACGGACTTCCCGGAATTGGGCCTTCTATTGCTAATAAGATAATTGAGTATAGAAAAAGCAAGGGCGAATTTAAGTCAATTGAGGAGTTAAATAACGTAAGTGGCATTGGGGATAAAAAATATGATGATATAAAAGGTCTAATAACAATAAATTGACTATAGTTATACAAATTTTAACTTTAGGCGAAAATATGGATATGTTATAATGATAGACAGTAAAGAATAATGTGTCTATCATTTTTTATAGAAAGGAGGCAGTATTATGGATAAACAAAATATACGTCTTACACAAATGACTAAGACCTCCGGTTGAGCTGCTAAAATAGGTCCTGAGACCTTGGCACAGGTTCTGTGCCATTTACCAAAATTTGAGGATGAAAATTTAATTGTAGGGATAGATACCTCTGATGATGCTGCGGTATACAAAATCGACGAAAAGAGGGGGGTTATATTAACCTTAGACTTCTTTACTCCAGTTGTTGATGATCCATATACTTTCGGACAGATAGCTGCGGCAAACTCTTTAAGTGATGTTTATGCTATGGGTGGCAAGCCTATTACTGCTATGAATATAGTATGCTTTCCAAATTGTCTGCCACTTGATATCTTGACTAAGATTCTAAAAGGTGGCGCTGACAAGGTAATGGAGGCAGGAGCAATAGTTGTCGGAGGACATTCTGTAGAGGATGATGAGCCTAAGTTTGGTCTATCTGTAATGGGTATGGTAGATATAGATAAAATAACTGCCAATTCAGGTGCAAAGCCTGGTGATTTATTGATATTAACTAAGCCCTTGGGACTTGGCATAATAAATACCGCAGTTAAAGCAGATGTGGCGTCAAAGGAAGCAGCTGCAAAAGCTATAGAGACTATGGCTTATCTTAATAGGGATGCTTCAAATGCTGCCGCAAAGGTAGGAATAAACGCATGTACTGATATAACTGGCTTTGGATTACTTGGTCACGCATATGAAATGGCAGAGGGAAGCAATACCACTATAGAAATATGGTCCGATCTGCTGCCTATTATAAGAGAAAGTATCGAGCTTGCAAAGGATGGAATTATACCTGCTGGTGCCTACAATAATAGAAAACACCTTGATGGTAAGGTGTTATTTAAGAACAAACCAGCTCAATATCTGGAGGATATAATGTTTGACCCACAGACTTCCGGAGGATTACTTTTCGCAGTGCCAAAGACAAAGGCAGATGAGCTATTGCAACTGTTATTGGAGAACAATAAGACAGAGTGTGCTATAGTTGGGGAAGTAAAAGAAAAGACAGATTATCCTATAGAAATATTATGATTTCTTAAAGGAGGAAAAATGAACATAAGACAACAAATATTAAGCAGTATTCCTGCTGTTGATGAGTTGCTAAAGCATAAGAAAATAGAAAATCAAATTTCAAAATACCCAAGAAGCATTGTAGTTGACAGTATTCGTGAATATTTGAGTCAATATAGACAGTATATATTAAGCTTAGGTGATGATGAGCTTACAAAGCTTAACACTTCATCAGAAGTCTTAATAGATGGAATCATAGCAGGTGTTCATAAGACAATGAGCAATAAGCTAAAAAATGTAGTAAATGCCACAGGAGTTGTAATTCACACAAATCTGGGAAGAGCTGCATTAACAGAAAGTGCAAAGGAAAACCTTTGGAGCATTGCCTGTAGATACTCTAATCTTGAGTATGACCTAGAAAGCGGGAACAGAGGTTCAAGATATAGTCATGTTGAAGAGTTGATATGTAAGCTTACTGGAGCAGAAGCTGCTATGGCTGTAAATAACAATGCTGCTGCTGTTATGCTGGTTTTAAGTACCCTAGCTAAGGGCAAGGAGGTCATTGTATCTAGGGGACAGCTAGTGGAAATAGGTGGTTCCTTTAGGGTGCCTGATGTTATGGCACAAAGCGGAGCTACACTTAGAGAGATAGGCACTACAAACAAAACTCATCTTTGGGATTATGAAAATGTAGTAAATGAGCACACTGCTGCATTGATGAAGGTACATACCAGTAATTTTAAGATTCTTGGTTTTACCGAGGAAGTAGAATCAGAAGAGCTTGTAGAGCTGGGGAGAAAGTTCAATCTTCCTGTTATAGAGGATTTGGGCAGTGGAGTGCTGCTTGACCTGCAAAAATATGGCTTGCCCTATGAGCCTACAGTGCAAAGTGCTGTCAAGGCAGGTATGGATGTAGTTACCTTTAGTGGCGATAAAATGCTGGGAGGGCCTCAGGCGGGTATTATTGTAGGTAAGAAGGAGTACATAGATAGAATGAGGAAAAATCAGCTTACCAGAGCCTTTAGAATTGATAAGCTAACCTTGGCGGCACTTGAGTCTACCCTGATGTTATATTTGGATGAACAAACCGCAATTAGGGAGATACCAGTCTTAAGGATGCTTACTATAAGCTGTGAAGAGCTGCAAAAAAAGGCGAAGAAGCTTTACAATAAGTTGATGAGAAGACTGGGAAATAAATGCAGTATAGCTATCATTGACGAATACTCTGAAGTAGGAGGAGGCTCAATGCCCTTGCATAAGCTACCTACTAAAGCAGTGGCAATTACATCAACAGTTAGCTCTGTTGATGCTCTTGAAAAGGAAATAAGAGGCTACAAGACACCTATCATTGCACGAATAAGCAAGGAAAGACTTATTTTTGATATAAGAACTGTTTTTGATGATGAGCTTGATTATATTGTTGATGCTTTGGAATATGCATTGGATTTACAAGGATCTATTAAGCTCAGAGAAAGCGGGGATATTGTTTGAAGAATATAATAATTGGAACAGCAGGACATATTGATCATGGAAAGACAACGCTTATTAAAGCTTTGACTGGACGCGATACAGATAGATTGAAAGAGGAAAAGGAACGTGGTATTTCTATTGATTTAGGCTTTACTTACTTTGATTTACCTAGCGGAAAAAGAGCAGGAATAATAGATGTACCGGGTCATGAAAGGTTTATTAAGAATATGCTGGCCGGCATAAGCGGCATAGATGTGGTTTTATTAGTTATTGCAGCTGACGAGGGAGTTATGCCACAGACAAGGGAGCATCTAAACATTCTAAAGCTTTTACAGGTTAAGCGAGGAATAATAGTTTTAACCAAAATAGATGTGATAGACAAGGAATGGCTTGATATGATAACCGAGCAAATAGAGCAAGAGATAGAAGACACCTTCCTAGATCATGCACCAATAATACCTGTATCTTCAGTTACAGGTATGGGTCTTAAGGAGCTGATAGAAGTTATTGATAAGCTTACTGAAACTGTGGAAGATAGAGACACAGTATCGGCGTTTAGACTGCCTATAGACCGTGTTTTTACGGTTGCAGGCTTTGGAACAGTAGTAACCGGTACTCTTATATCAGGTAGTATTAAGGAAGGAGATAAGGTAGAAATATATCCTGCAAAGCTTGAAAGCAGAATACGCTCTATACAGGTTCATGAGAAAAGTGTAAATGAAGCTCATGCTGGTCAGAGAGTGGCTGTTAATATAGCTGGCATAAAGGTTGATGAAGTAAATAGAGGAGACGTGGTTGCAAAGGTGGATACTTTGGAGCCTACTATGATGGTAGATGCCAGACTAGAAATGCTGGAGGATGCTACTATGACAGTAGATAACAGAGATAGACTGCGTTTGTATCAGGGCACCTCTGAGGTAATGTGCAGGGTTGTTCTTTTGGATAGAGAAGAATTAAAGCCTGGACAAAGCACTTTTGTACAACTGCGTCTTGAAGAAGAAATTGTTTGTCAAAAAGGTGATCGCTTTGTTATCAGATTTTATTCTCCTATGCTTACTATAGCTGGAGGGACAATACTTGACCCCAATCCTCCAAAAAGGAAACGTTTTAAGGAAGATGTAATAGAAGAGCTAAGCATAAAGGAAAAGGGGGCTCCAGAGGAGCTTGTAGAGCAGTACCTGCTGCAAAACAGTGAAAAATTTCTTGAAAAAAAACAGCTTATAAAACACCTGGGGAATATGGATATTGAGAGCTTTGATAATATAATAGATAGTTTGAAAAATAAGGGTTTGATTGAAGAGTTTAAGCTAACAGAGGAAAGCTACCTTGCTCATAAGAAATTTTTAAATGTTGTAGGAGAAGAGCTGAATAAAATATTAACTCAATTTCATGCTAAAAATCCTCTAAAGAGTGGAATGTCAAAAGAGGAAATAAAATCAAGGTTGTTTGAAGGGGTAAAGCCTAAGATATCTGATGTTATTTTCAATTATTATGAAAAAGAAGGCTATATAAAAGTAGAAAGTCAATTTTTGTCCAAGCAGGATTTTAAGATTGCTTTTACCGAGGTACAATGCAAAATAAGAGATATGCTCCTAAGTAAGCTGAGTGCAAATAAATATAATCCTCCCAAGCTTACGGATATATTGAATGAAGTGAAATATGACAAAAATCAAGTACAAATGGTTTATAATGCTCTTATTGATATGGGATATTTGATTAGGCTGGAAGAGGATATCACCTTTGTTCAAGAAGCTTATAGTGAAGCAATCTCATTAGTTAAGAACTATATAGCTAAAAATGGAGCTATTCAATTAGGACAGTTCAGGGATTTGCTGGGAACCAGCAGAAAGTATGCAATGGCTTTGCTAGATAGCTTTGATCAGATAAAAGTAACAAAGCGAGTAGAAGATAAAAGGATTTTATACTAGAATAGCATTTTTAAGCCTTTACTTTATGTGGAGACTTTTAGATAAGCTTGATATCGACTAACAAAAAAATCTCTCCAATTGGAGAGATTTTTATATTAGTCGATTAGTATGTATCTTGAACGCGTTTGTACTGAAGGATCAATAAAATGAACTTCGTTTCTTGTATATAACTCTACAGTAAAGATAACAGAGTCACCTAATTGATATCTGCCACCAGCTTTTGTTGTGGTAATTTTATATTCGTTAGATCCTGATTGAGCATCTGCGAATACTACAGTACTTGATAGAACAACAATAAATATCAATATAAAACATGTCCATCTCTTAAACATAAATGGCACCTCCTAGATTTATGATGTATTAACATTTATATATGCAATTATCTTGCCAAAGTCACTAAAGTTATATGAAATGATACATAAGTCCTAAGTGATGTACTTAAATAGGACTTATGACCTATTAATACATGGCAAAGTTTAGCATAAATTATCTTTTATTAGCTTTTTCATTATGTTATAATTAATATGATTTATACGGTTGTATAAAATTTATAAATTTATATAGAATGGAGCGTTTATATGAAACAGAACTCACTATTTCAAAACTTTAATATCGTAGGTGATTATATTGGCGAGTATCTGGAAAAGTATAAAAGCTTGCTAAAGCTTGATTCAACAGTCCTTGTTACAGGAGAGACCGGCACAGGCAAGGAGCTTATAGCCCGTTGGATTCACTTTATGGATGAGGAAAGAAAGGAGAGGCCTTTTGTAAAAATCACTATACCCAACATCGGAGAGAATATTTTTGAAAGTGAAGTATTTGGATATGAAAAGGGAGCCTTTACAGGAGCGATTTCATCTAAAAAGGGACTTATAGAAGTAGCAGAAAACGGTACAGTTTTCTTGGATGAAATTGAAAATGCCTCAACTTCTATACAAAGTAAGATGTTGCAGCTTTTGGAAGAACGGATATATCGAAAAGTAGGCGGAACAGAGTATAGGAATACTGAAGCAAGGTTTATAATTGCAACAAATGTGGATTTATATGAAGAAGTAAAAAAAGGTCGTTTCAGAAGCGATTTATATTATCGATTAGCTGTGCTTGATATACGATTGCCATCCTTACGAGAAAGAAAAGGGGATATTTTGGACATTGCAAATTACTACATTGAAAGCTTCAATGTAAAATTCAAAAAGAAGATAAAACCTTTTAACCTCACTCAATTAGATGATTTGCTTGCTTATGATTGGGCAGGCAATGTTAGAGAGTTAAGAAACTTTATAGAAAAAAGCATGGTTTTTGCAGAGACTGATACACTTGATTTATCAGAACTGAAAGGAAGAAGCTCAACACTGGCTTTAGAAGAAGGCAGCTATAAAACATATATGAACAGTATTGAAAAAGAATACTTGGAGAAAGTATACAAACAAGAAAATAGCAAAGTTGAGGCTGTTGCGGAAGCTATAGAAATGTCTATACCTTTTGTATATAAGAAGTTGAAGGAATACGATATTAAATAGAACATGACATCATATGATGCCATGCTCTATTATTTTTGTCCATTTACATTTATCAATTTTCGTTATATTAGCTAATGCAGTTTTTAGATCCTTCTGTGATGCTTCATTTTTATTCAATCTGTTATTACTTAAGGCCCTTAGATAGAAGCTTTTTGCCAATTCATAGCTTGCCTCTTCCTTTTCTAAAAGCTCTATAGAGATGTCAAATTTATCTAATGAGGCTTGGAAATCATTAATTTGTTGAAGAATTATACCCAGCAGTCTTACAGCCTTGGCTTGTTTTCTATTGTTCTGACATTTTGCTGCTAATTCAAGGGATTTTTCCACTTGCTCCTGTGACTGTTCCAGCTTATTTAGCTCCAAGTAATATTGTGCTACATAGTAATGGTAATCGCTCCAGCCGTCTTCGCTGTTTAGCTCACTGTAAATTTGAGCAGAAGCATCAAGGTATTTCTTAGCTTCGTTTAAAAGTCCTTGCTCGATATTAATCTTAGCAAGAGATATATTATTAACTGCTTCACCTTCGATATCTTCGATTTCCTTTGATATCTCCAAGGCTTGTGTTGCATATTTCTTTGCCGCTTTATAGTCGCCGAGATAATATTCTATATCAGCTAGGTTAGAAAGTGATGCTGACTGCATAAACAGTGTAGAGGTTTCTTTTGATATTTTTGCTGCTTCCTCAAATAATGCCTTTGCTTTGTTAAACATGCCTTTATCCATATATAGTATACCAAGATTATTACTGCTTGTAACATATCCCTGTTTATGGGAAATCTTCTTAGACAAATCTACAGCAGTAGTAAAGAACTTCATGGCATTGTTTAAGTTGCCTTGTATATGGTATATGGTAGCCATATTCGTAGCACATTTCATCAAGGTCTGTAAATCACCCACCTTTTCTGAATATTTAGAGGCTTTGATGTAGGATTTTAGTGCATTATCTATATCGCTGGTAGTGTGGTAGATAACTCCTGCTGCATTTAAGACCTTTGCCAGATTGCCATAGTCCTTATTCTTAGCAAGTATGTTTTCTGCTTTCTTAATATTTGTAAGAGCTTGCTGAGACTGTCCTGTGAGTCTTTGTATTGAACATCTGAGGAAAAGCAAGCTTCCATATAGGCTGTGACTTTGTTTCATTTGTTCTTGTAAATCATTTAAAATATCCATAGCTTGTTTATATTTAGATTGATCCTTATATATACGGGCTAAGTCAAGCTCTACAGACCAACGTTCATTTGTGTTGTCAGAAAGCTTTAGAGCTTTGTTTAAGAAATATTTAGCATTCTTAAAGTCTGATAGTACACTGTAAAGCTCTCCAATTTCAATGCATAAGTGGTGAAGCTTGTCCTTATCCAGCGGCTTTTGTTTAGTAATGCAGTTATACGCTTTTATAAAGTAGCCCAGTGCTTCTTGTGTATTGAAAAGGTTTTTGTAGTGCTGTGCAGCACTGGCATAGTATTCCCCTGCCTTTGAAAGCTCAGCACCATTTTCAAAGTGTTCACCTAGAACCTCATAATAGCTTTCAATATTCTTAGAGTATAGGATTTCAATGGCTCTTCCTGTGTCTCTGTGATAATTTATTTTCTTTTTGTGGAGTATGCTGTTGTATATAGCCTCTCTCTCTGTTTCATGAGCGAAGCTGTATAGCTTCTCAATTCTTCCGCTGTAAGTATAAGTGGTTTTTAGATATATAATATTACTATCTACTGCTTCTTTTAAAAACTCTTCAGCTTCAATGTCAGTGCGAAGAAGCTTGTTAATGACTGCTATAGGGAAGTCTTTGCCAATTATTGAAGCAGCTTGAGCGATTTCAGTAGCTCCTTGAGACATGTAATTAAGCTTGGACAATATCAAGCCTTGCAAGCTGTCTGGAACTTTATCCATGCTTTTTTGCAATAAGACCGTATCTTTAGAAATATAATACAGTGGCACTTTCTTTATATATCTTAAAAGCTCATACATATAAAGCGGATTACCTCCGCTAAAGCTATATATATAGTCAGCAAAATTACTTTCTACCTCATCACAGCCAATATAAAGCTTGATATAATCCATTACACTGGTTTTATTTAAAGGAGTTAAGCTAATAATTCTATGGTTATTTTGAGGTAATTCCTTAAAGCTTTCCAGTGAATTCCTAGAGGTATAAATGTATAGATTTTTACCGTTCTTGTTTGATATGCAGCTTATCCAAATGTCCTTAAGCAGTGAAACAGACTTTGAATCTGCCCAGTGGATATCCTCAATTAAAATCAAGGTTCTAAATCTATTTTCAAACTCATGAAAAAGTAGTATTAATTGGTTTGTAATCTCTATATATATGCTTTTGGTGTCCATGGAAGACATGATATCTCTTGTTTCTTTATCTACTTCAAGTCCCATAAGAAAGGATATAAATTGATAATTTCTCTTTATAGCTTCTTCATCTTGCTTGGATAATAAAAAGCTTATATATGATATTATGCGGCTTTGCTTTACAATTAGGGATTCCCCAACATTAATGTTCATAATATTCATAAGCAGCATTGATAGGAGAGAATAAGGACTGTTTGTCCATTCTGGATTACACTCCGTTTTTATTATTTTGAGGTCATCCTTACTTAGGGACAGAAAGCCTTCTACCAAGGTGCTTTTACCAATGCCTGCGGGTCCTAAGACTCCAGTGACACAGGAAGCATTAGACTTTGAGCTTTCAAGAATGTTGCTTAATTCCATTAAGCAGTCGTGACGTCCAACCATAGGCACTTGCTCTTTGGAGCTGCTTAATGAATTTTTTATACTAAGGGGAATGTAGCAAATGATAGGGTTTTCCTTGTTTTTTACAGAAATTGCAGTAGGCTCTGAATATTCAATGTCATTTTGAGTTTCTTTATATACAGCATCAGAGACATATACACAGGATTTAGGTGCACTTGATTGAATTCTTTGTGCGGTGTTTACGGTGTCTCCCATTACAGTATAATCCATGTCGTAGTAGTTGCCTACTCGACCGGTAATGACAAGACCATAGTGGACTCCAATAGAGAGTTGAAGATCAAAACCTAGAGGTTTTATTTTTTCATCAGAAAATTCCTTTATTAGGCTGTTCATTTTGACAGCACATAGTACTGCACGTTTTGCATCGTCAATATGGCTGATCTTGGCGCCAAACAGTACCATAACACAATCGCCTATATACTTGTCTATGGTGCCTCCCAGCTCATAAACAGGAGCTGTGATATATGTAAAACAATCGTTTATTATTTCTCTTACAATCTCTGGGTCAAGCTTTTCTGACAAAACTGTGAAGCCTGAAACGTCAGCAAAAAGAATGGCTACATTCTTTCTGGATTCAGCTAAGGTAGTATAGTTCTGAACACTGCTGCTATCAACTGAGCTGGATAACTGATTGCCACAGTGACAACAGAATTTTGCCATAGTAGGATTTGGAGCCTTGCAGATATTGCAAGTCACTCCAAACTTAGTGCCGCAGAAATGGCATACCTTTACACTAGAGCTATGAACTTTTAGACCACAATTATAACATATCATATAATGCCTCCAAATAGTGTTTTATATTGCTATCAAAGCGGTACCTTTATACTAATGGTAGTACCTTTATTAATTGCTGAATTTATTGATATGCTTCCATTTATAAGCTCTACTCTTTCCTTCATCCCTTCAATACCAAAGCCTCTTTCTATTGCTACATGCTTTGGCTGATTTATGGTAGAAACATCAAAGCCTTTTCCATCATCTGATATATTGAGACATAGCTCATTTTCTACAACTTCTATACTAACTCTAACATTCTTAGCTTTAGCATGTTTAATTATGTTGGTTAAAGCTTCCTGCATGATTCTAAAGATTGAAGAGCCAATATAATATTCTATATGGGTATCTATACCTGTTGTGATATATTTCAAATCAAGCTCTGAGTTATCACGAAAAATATTAATATGGTTTTCAAGTGCAACAAATAGTCCATCATCTAGATACGTGGGCTTAAGGTCATATATAATTGTTCTAATTTCCTTTACGGTGTCTTTTATATCGAGTCCTAGCTTATCTAACTCTTTTGGCAATTTGTCATAGGATTCCATTTGCAAAAGTTTTTTGCATAGCTCCAGTTTAAGAGCAAGACATGCTACTGATTGAGCAGGACCATCATGTATTTCTCTGGCTATACGGTTACGCTCTTCTTCATGAGCTTTAAGTATTTTGGTGCTAAGTAAGGTAAGCTTTTCATTTTGCTCAACATATTTTCCTAGAAGTTGATTTATATTTTTATAAAGAAAGTTATTTTCCAAGGCTACGGCGGCTTGACCCGCGATAGAGTTCATTGTAAGCTCATCAAAATAGTCAAAGGGTATTATTTTCTCTATCCAATCGCTGCCTCTATAATCTACTGGATTTGTATCTCTTTTCTTATTAATCAATTGAATTATTCCTGTAACGTTGTTGTCTCTATCCTTCATTGGTACTGATAGCATAGATATTGTTTTATAGCCTGTTTTCATGTCAAAGCTATTGTCATGTGTGTACTCCATTTCCGAGCTAATATTATTTGTATTATCTATTCTTAAAGCCTTCCCATTAATCGCGGTATAGCCGTAAATGCTTTTCTTTGTAATCATCGTAGTAAAGGATTGAAGATTTGTATTAATACTCATATTCTTTGATATTACAAACTTCATAAGCTTATCCTGGTAG
>JBAVGO010000045.1:0-29491 GCA_049684915.1 Lutisporaceae bacterium
GGTTCAGACAAGCAAAGCCTGAGCTTTTTAAGAGCAAATATAATACATACTCAGATCAGGAGGGAAGTCCTGAGAGAAAAATACTATTGAACAAGAACTTTAGAAGCCGCAAAGAGGTTATAGCAGCTACAAACTTTGTATTCACACTTTTGATGAACGAAACCATAGGCGAGCTTGATTATAATGATAATGAGGCATTAAATCTAGGAGCCTCCTATGAGTCAATTTCTGATTTAGATATGGAAGCAGGGGGGGCAGTGGAGCTAAACATAATAGATATGGGGAGCATAGCTGAGACTTCTGAAACCACTATTGAAGAAGAGGAAACAGACGACATAGCAATTGATGAGGAACAGCAGGAGGATATGGATTCTGTAAGATGTGAGGCTGTAGCCGCTGCTAATAGGATTAAATCTCTTATTACAAGCAATAGGGAAAAATCCTTTATGGTATTTGACGAAGGGGAAGGCACATATAGA
Organism: Lutisporaceae bacterium; assembly: GCA_049684915.1. GTDB lineage: Bacteria > Bacillota > Clostridia > Lutisporales > Lutisporaceae > GWB2-37-7. The sequence goes on from JBAVGO010000045.1 coordinate 480, forward strand.
AAACTAAGATTTAGTGATATTGTAATACTTATGAGAAGCACCAAGAACTGGGTGGATGCTTTTGTTGAAGAGCTTACAAGACACGATATTCCAGTTTACGCAGACACAGGCGGCGGATATCTAAAGACAACAGAGATTTCTATTATGATGTCCCTGCTTCAAATTATAGATAATTCTATTCAGGATATACCATTGCTGTCAGTGCTTCGCTCTCCAATAGGCGGCTTTACACCAGAGGAGCTTATTGATATAAGAGTAATGGACAAGGAAGCCTCTATGTTTGAAGCTATGGAGAAGCTTTCTATGCTAGAGGAAGAGGGAAGTGCTAAGTGCAGAGAGTTCCTCATAAGGCTAGAGGGCTGGAGAAGTAAGGCAATGCAGCTATCCACTGCGGAGCTTATATGGTACTTATACAGCGATACTGGTTATTTTAGTTATGCCAGTGCCATGCCAGGCGGAATGCAGAGGCAGGCAAACCTCAAAATGCTTTTTGAGAAAGCAAGGCAGTTTGAAGAGACCAGTCTAAAGGGCTTATTTAACTTTGTGAACTTTATAGACAAGCTGAGAAGCAGCAGTGGTGATATGGGCAGTGCCAAGATATTAGGAGAAAACGCAAACGTAGTACGTATAATGTCTATTCACAAAAGCAAGGGGCTGGAATTTCCGGTTGTGATATTGGCGGGTACAGGAAAGAACTTCAATCTGATGGATATGAACAAAAGCATATTACTACATCAGGAGCTAGGCTTTGGCCCTGATTTTGTGGATTATGACAAGAGAATTTCCTATGGGACTGCTGCAAAACATGCCTTAAGATACAAGATTAAGCTGGAGAGCTTGTCAGAGGAAATGAGGATTCTTTACGTTGCCTTTACAAGAGCAAAGGAAAAGTTAATAATACTAGGTACGGTGAGTAACTTGAAAAGCTCTCATTTGAGATGGAAAAACAAGGCTTCAAACGATACAGACTCTGGAACAAATATCCATAAGCTTGCGTCTTATGATGTGTTAAAATGCAAAAACTATTTAGACTGGATATGTAGTGCTTTGTATAAGCACAAGGACGGGGAATTACTAAGGAACCTAGAGGAAAAACAAGATATTGATGAGAATAATTATCCAGCAGATGCTTCCAGCTGGTGCATAAAGCTTATTAGTAAGCAGGATATTTTGGAAGCTCAGAAGCAGGGAGAAAAGCAGGATTTTTTAAGTGAGTTTGCTTTCATGGAAGACAAACAATCCGAGCAATCAGAGTACAAGGAAGAAATTGCACGAAGACTGCAATGGGAATATCCCTACAAGCTGATGAATGCACTACCTGTAAAGATAACTGTCAGCGAGTTAAAAAGAAGATTTGACTTCGGTTTTGATGAGCAAAGCTCCAATTTGTTTGTACCGACACTGGTGAAAAAGCCTATGTTTTTGGAAGAAGGCAGAACCATGAGTGCGGCAGAAAAGGGTACAATAATGCACTTTGTGATGCAGAATTTGGATATAGCTCTAAGTAATAAGGCAGAGCTTAAGCAGCAGTTAAGCACTATGGTTGAGAAAGAATTCATTACAGAGGAACAAGCAAAAACAGTGGATATGGGTAAAATCCATAAGCTGCTTGAATCCACTTTAGGTAGAAGAATGGCAGCTTCAAAACTTCGCAGAGAAGTTCCTTTTAATCTAGAAATAGCTTGTACGGAAATTTATACACATTTGGATCAGCAAAAGTATGGACACCACATGATAATGCTACAGGGAGTAATTGACTGCTACTTTGAGTGTGAAGATGGACTGGTGCTTATAGATTACAAGACAGATTTTGTAAAAGACAGCAGTGCCTTTATTAAACAGCGCTATAGGGTACAGATGGATTGCTACACAAAAGCACTAGAGCGTATTACAGGTAAAAAGGTTGTGGAAAGATATATTTACTTATTCTACAATGGAGAAATATTAGAAATGTAGGGTAAAGGGGTGTATACAATGAAAAAGGTAATATGTTTGGTTGTTGCCTTGCTTTTACTTGCAGGCTGCAGCAAATCCGATACTGACATAGGAACAGCTTCTCCTGTAGACACACCAGAGCTTAAGGGCTATATGTCAGAGCCTCAGATACTTATTAGCCCAGGACACAAATACAAGGAGGAAAGCTGGCTAGGTGATGAGGTGGAGTTTAAGGACAGCACCCTTGCGATGACTGGTGACAGCTTTTATATAACTATCATATTTCAAGGTAGTTTTGAAGATGATAAATTGAAGGAAGCTGTGAGTGTGGAAGGCTTTAAGGGCACGCCTGAGATGAATATTATTAAGAGCGAGGGTAAGACTGTACTCTACACAGGCTATAGAGAAATAGAGAACAATAAGAAATACAAGCTGATAATATCCAAGAGTCTCAAAGATATAGAGGGCAAGACACTTAAAGCAGATATTGAGAAAGAAATAACGCTGAACTCCGATACAATTGCTCTTTTTAGCTTTTGGGGAGCTGAGGCGGCGTATGGAAAATTAGGATCTTATACGATTATGGACACTAGTGCAGTGGGAAGCATGAATCTTTCACCAGCACCCAAAAATATAGCAATTGATTTCTCAGAAGAAGTAGATAAACAAAGTGTGGAGCAGTCAATAGCCGAAGGACTGCAAGGTAAGGGAGTAAAATACAGCTTCAAATGGAATAATGGAAGAAGAGTTTTACTGGCACTGGATGGTTTTAAAAGTGGAGAAGATGAGGATTATGCTATAAGCATGGACAAAGCTAAGGATGCTGAGGGTAAACCTATCTATGGCAGCCTGTATTTTGTTGTTGGAAAAGCAAACTTGCTGGGTAGCATTGATATTAAATCAAAATCAAACACTGTAATAAAAAAGTTTATTGATAAAAGGTACATGGTAGTACAAAGCCCTAGCATAGACAGAGGTATTATAATAGATGATACAGAGGTAAAGAGTGTTTATAACCTTCAATCGGAAAGCATAAGCAAAATTCAGACTAAGAGGGAATACACCATAGGAATACCGAGCTTAAGCTTTTTATATAGTTGGAGGGATAGTGAGAGTTTTATACTATTAGATAGTATTACAGGAGATATACTGAGTTATTCCATGCTTGATGGGATAAGCACGCAGCTTTTCAACTTGCCTATTGACATAGTAAAAGGTAACATTATGGATATAGCTGTTTCACCGAATGGTAGAATGCTTGCGGTTGTACATGAGATATCAGTACCCGGAGAATCATATGAAGAAACAAATGCTAAATTTTGTATAAGTATATATGATATGAAGGGAAAGCTTCTGTATAAGGTTGAAAATCAATTCAGAGCGAGATACATGGAGATTTTTGGAGCCATAGCAGATGTACAATGGCTTGATAACGAAAATGTTGTACTTGAGGATAATTTATCCACGGAGTCCCTACTTGACTACAATATTGTAAAGATTAATATTAAGACAGGTAAGAAAAGCTTGATAGCTGAACATGCTTACAAGCCAGTGACAATGCCTGAAAAAGGTCTTATGAAGATAGAGCGTGCTAAAGACTTTGGCTCAGGTGAAGGAAGCATAGATATAATAAAGGATGATAAGGTGCTTAGAAGCTTTGAGAGAAAGCTGTATGAATGCAGTAATTTCTTCTTTGCAGATGAAAATACAATGGTGTACAATCATAACGATGAAGTTGTTGTATACTATATTGACACTGGAAAATCAGAGGTTTTAGGTGATGGATATATTATTGGAGTATCAAAGGACGGAAGTAAGCTTTACTATATGACCAACTATAAAATGTTCTACTATATCCCCTAAAGCTTCACAATTTGTATAGTAATTTTAAGCACAAAAATAAAATAGGTTTAATTTACCATACAAATATACTTAAAAAAATTCTTATTTTACGTTATAATTTACTTTAAGTATTTATCTGATTTAAATTGCAAAGCTTGAACCTTAAAACTACTTAATATAAAATTAACAAGGATATGGATATTTTGGCAGCAAGCTACTGAAAGGAGGGCAAATCTTGAACACAGGCAGTGAAACTTTAAACGAGAAGGTTGTTAGAATTAGGCTTTTGAAAGAGGAAAAGAATGAATTTATTCAAGATTATAAACCCTTCATAGCCTCAACAGTAGAAAAGTGTGTTGGAAGATATGTTAATTATGGACAAGATGATGAGCTTAGTATTGGGCTTATAGCCTTTGAAGAGGCAATTAATCATTATGATTTTAATAAAGGAAATTTCTTAAGCTTCGCTCAAAATGTCATAAAAAGAAGAATCATCGATTATTACAGAAAAGAAAAAAGACATAAAAATGTCACCTACATAAACGACTTTTATACTGACGAGGATTCTGACAGTGTATATGATTATTTTGCAACAGCCGATCAAATCCAAATTAATTACCGTGATGAGGAAATAAATAATCTAAGGAAGGTTGAGCTGTTTCAATTAAAGGAGGACTTAAAAAAGTTTGACTTATCCTTTAATGACATCGCCAAAAGCTCTCCAAAGCACAAAAGTACAAAGAAAGCTTATTTGGATATTATCAAATTTATAATTGAGAATAAAGAAATTGCAGATAAAATCAAACAGAAGAAATACATACCAGTAGCTGAAATACAAATTGCTACAAAATTACCCCGAAAAACCATTGAAAGGGCACGAAATTATGTAATAGCAGCAGTACTAATACTAACAGGCGACTATTACAGTCTAAGGGATTATATAGATTGGGGGGTGTGAGAAATGAAAGGAATAATAGCAGAAATCGACGGAAGAAAAATGATAGTAATAGCAAAAAATGGAGAATTTATAAAATGCAAAAGACTCCCCAACCATAATATTGGTGATGAAGTCAATGTACAAAGAACTAACATGATATCTGCATATAAGAAAATGTCTGCAATTGCAGCCAGCTTTTTGATATTTGCGATGCTGTCTACAGGAGTATATGCATATTACACACCTTACAGCTATGTTAGTGTAGATATAAATCCAAGCTTAGAGTTTAGCGTGAATAGATTTGAAAAGGTTATAGGAGTTCATGCATTTAATGAGGCTGCAGAAAAAGTGCTTTTGGCTTCTGATAACATAAAGTATAAAGAGATAGATGATGCTTTGGAGCAAATACTAAACGTTGCTTCAGATCAAGGCTTTTTGAAGAAGGATGAATTAAACAGTATAATGTTTGTAGTTACATCAGGCAATAAGAAGGAAGAAACAGTGATGTCAAACAAGGTCAGCATGGCCTCTACAGAAGTATTATCACAGTTAAGCAGTAATTATGAGGTTATACTGGAGACAACGAAAATGAGTACTTACAAGGAAGCAAAGAAGCAGAATATTTCTCCAGGCAAGGTGATTTTAGCTAACCAGTTTAAAGAAGTGAAGCCTGATATCAATGAAGAAGATGTAAAGCACATGTCACTTCAACAAGCTATTAAGCAAATAGAGAAAAAGGAAAATAAAGATAAGCTTCCAGATGAATCTGAAGTTAAAGCTTTAAACGGGAATAATAAAACTAAGGAGCAGCCTGGTAATAAGGTTAAGAATATAGAAGAGCTTATAATAGAGAAGAATGAAGATTTAGGTAAGAAGTTAACTGATATGAAGAATGAAAATGCTAATAAAGAAAAAGAAAATTTAAATGATGATAACCAAGAAAATAATGGGGACAATCAAGATAATAACAGTAACAGTAACACTGAGACAACAGATAATAAGAACAATGATAACGGTAATAAAAAAGGTAAGAATTAACAATAGCTGCCGACATAATCGGCAGTTTTTTTTACCCAAAAATCAGGTAGACATAATTAAGCCATAATACTCATATAAATTAATAAACACTTCTTTATAATGGAGGCGTGTATATGTCATCAATCATAAGGATATGGATAGAAATCGTATTTGATATCACATATTTGTTGACTATATGGGTATTAGCTGCATGTATGTTTAAGAAGGTGGCAGGAGTTAGACCAAAGGATTTGCCTGTGGCTCAGAACATGATGCTTGCATTTGTACTTTTGGCACTTGGAGATACAGGGCATGTTGGCTTTAGGATTTTGGCATACTACATGGGAAGCTTGGAAGCAAAGCTAAATATTTTCGGAGTACAATTATCCTTGACGGGGGCAGGGACGTTGACTACTGCTATAACTGTTACTTTTTTTTATGTAATCATACTGGATGCCTGGCGCAAAAGGTTTGATAGGAAATATGGTGTTTTTGAATATATACTTATAATTGCTGCTATCATAAGACTTATACTATTTATCAGTCCTGGAAATCAGTGGAATAGTGTGGTACCGCCCTTTGGTTGGTCTGTGGCTCGCAACATACCTTTGATGGTGCAAGGACTTGGAGTAGCCTTTCTTATATTGAGAGATGCTTTTAGGCATAAGGATAAGACTTTTAAGCTTATTGGCACTATGATATTAGTTTCTTATTCCTGCTACATGCCAGTTATTTTTCTTGTGCAGAAGGTATCTTGGATAGGAATGCTTATGATACCGAAGACTATTGCATATGTAGCTATAGCAGTTGTTGTTTATAAAGAGCTTTTTGCAAGAGCAAGGGCAAGCTAAAGTAAATAGAAATATGCGATGAAGCAAAGCCTCAGAACTATCTGAGGCTTTTTATTTAAGAGCAAACTATTAAATCCTTCCAATTGTAAAAGATTTGTATTTCCAGTGATTTTGGTATAAAATTCATTGTAGGGGCTGGTCTATGTGCCAGCCCTGGATAATTAACTTGGAGGCTAATAAATGAAGATACTTCATACATCAGATTGGCACTTGGGTAAGACACTGGAAAATGTAAGCAGAATAGAAGAGCAGCGTCAGTTTATAGACGAAATATGTGATATTGCAGAAAAAGAACAAATCGACATTGTTCTTATAGCAGGTGACATTTTTGATACATATAATCCTTCCTCTATAGCAGAGGAGTTGTTTTATCAAGCCATAGACAGGTTAAATAATAAGGGCAGGCGGGCTGTGGTTATAATTGCAGGTAATCATGATAGCCCTGACAGGCTATGTGCAGCAAGCCCTCTTACATACAAAAACGGAGTTATACTACTGGGATATCCAGCTAGTAACGCAGGACAATACAAGATTGAGGGAAGCGACATAAGCATTGTAAACTCAGGAGCAGGCTGGCTGGAGCTTAAGCTGTCCAGCTATAACTACAATGCAATGATAATCTCTATGCCCTATCCTTCAGAAGCTAGACTTGAGGAGGTAATCTCCAAAGAAGTTGATGATGAAGGTATGCAGCAGGCTTATTCAGATAAGATTGCTGCTTTAATGAACACCTTAAGCGAAGGCTTTAGACAGGATACTGTAAACCTTATAATCAGCCATATGTTTATGAGAGAGGGTAAGGTAAGCGACTCCGAGAGACAGCTAGGTGGAGCCCTCATGGTAGAGCCTGACGCCATACCAGAGAATGCACACTATGTCGCCTTGGGACATCTTCATAGACCTCAGCAAGTAAAGGGCTGCAAGGCACCTGCTTATTATTCAGGCTCACCTCTGGCTTACAGCTTTTCCGAGGTGGATTATTGCAAGTCTGTATACATTGTAGATGCAGAGCCTGGTAGAGCTGCGATTGTTAAGGAGCTTAATCTAAGTGCGGGTAAGCCACTTAAGAAATGGGAGGCATTAAACGGTATAACCGAGGTGCTGAAGTGGTGTGAAGAAGGTAGAGACATCAACGCCTGGATAGATTTAGAGATATATACCGATGCAATAATAGGCAGTGAGGAACAAAAACAACTAAGAGACCTGCATCCGGGTATTATAAATATAAGACCAAGGCTAAAGAATCAACTGACACGAGACCTGGACTATAAAGACAGAGAAACAAAGAGAGTAGACGAGCTTTTCAGAGAGTATTATATGAGCAAGCTGGGTATGGAAGCCTCAGAGGAGCTTATGGATTTGTTTTTAAATATAGTAAATCAGGATACAGATGACCAGACTAAGGAAAATGAAACTGGCGGTGAAGAAAATGAGACCAAGATATCTTGAGATAGAAGGATTACAGAGCTTTAAGGCATCCCAAAAAATTGATTTTGATAAGCTTAGTGAAACAGGCTTATTTGGAATTTTTGGCTCTACAGGAAGTGGGAAGTCTACTATATTAGATGCTATAACCTTAGCGTTATATGGCAGTGTACATAGGGCGAACAAGGGTACTCAAGGAATTATAAACACTGATATGGGAGGAACTAAGGTAGTATTTATCTTTGATCTTACCAAGGAAGGCAGTAGAAAGACCTACAGGGTAGAAAGACTATATAAGCGAAAGAAGGATTCCGAAAGCTCAGTAGAGGCAAAGGTAGTAAGACTGCTTGAAATTACAGAAGCGGGAGATATTATATTAGCTGATAAGCACAGTGATGTAAATAACTATATAGTACAACTGGTGGGACTTAAGTTTGAGGATTTCACCAGATCAGTAGTGCTACCCCAGAACAAATTTCAGGAATTTTTGTTGTCTCCCAGAGGGGAAAAGACAAAGATGCTTGAGCGAATTTTCTATCTTGAGGAATACGGCAGACAGCTTGGTGACAAAGTAAATAAGCAGATGGGAGAGGTAAAGAGCAAGCTATCCAACCTTGAAGGAGCTTTTTCTACATTAGGAAATGCATCTCTCGAAGCCTTAATAGAAAGTGAGAGGAAGCTTAAAGAGACACAAGCCCTAAAGGATAAGTGCCTTGAAGACCAAAAGCAGGCTGAACTTCGTTATACAGAAGGTATGGAGCTGTATAAGCTTTCTAATGAATATGTGACTATACAGCAGCAGCTAGAGGAACACAAGAACAAGCAGGCTGACATAGAAAATATCAAGGAACTTTGCAAGAGGGCGGAAGCGGCAAAGGGTATAAAGGCTTTAATAGATACATATAAGGAAGCAAGAACAGGTTATGAGGAAGCTTTGACAGGCTTGAACTCTACAGAAGAGCGTTTACTAGCATTGGAAGTGGATAAGACTGTGGCACTGCAAGATTATGAAACTGTGCAAAGGTTAAAGGAACATAAACTGCCAGAATTTATAAAGTATAAGACTATACTACAACAATGTAAAATTCTTGATGATGAAGCAAAGGAACTAGGGAAGCTACTGGACACAGCCAGAAAAGGATATACAGAAATAAAAGAGCAGATGGAATTGTCTCAAGATATTGCTAAGGAAAAGTCCATTCAAAGAGAGCATCTAAGTCATCAGGTTCAAGAGCTGGAAAAGAAGCTGGAGGAGCTGGTAGTTGACAACGAGCATCGAAAGCTTGTTAGTCAAGGGGTCGATTTGGAAAAGGAACTGTTAAGCTTAAATCAATATTTAAAGAAGTATCAGGACAAATTTAAGGAGATAAAAAGCAATATAGAGGAATACCAAGCAAAGCAGGAGCTTGAGCTACAAGCTATAAAGTTGTGCAATGACACTATTGCTGAGCTAAACAAGCAGGATAAGCAGTTGGAAGCATCAAAGCCAATGGATAGGCAGCAGATACTTGAACAACAGAATAAAATTATCATAATAGAAAACCTGCTTTCAAATATAACAAATACATTGAAGGTTATAAGGGAATTTGAAGGCAAGCTGCTTAGCCATAGTAAACAGTACAACCAGATACAGGAAGGAATAAATAGGCTGGAGAGTGAGCTTAGCTTATCCAACCAACATAAGCAGGATAAGCAAGAAGAGTTAAAACAAATACAGCTTAAGCAAAGTCGGGAGATTGCAGCTATACTGGCACAAGCACTAATTCATGGTGAAGAGTGCCCTGTATGCGGTTCAAAAGAACATCCTCATCCTGCGTTGCACCAGACAGAGCATGAAACAGCAAAAGCAGACCAGACAATTACTGAGCTTCAAGCCCAAATTGAAGCGGATGAAAAGACTATAAGAGAGCATGAGCATGAACTAATAAAGCAAATACAGCAGCAAAAGAGTATAGAAGAAAGTAAACAGCAAATAGAGCTTGATATGAATAAATATCAAGAGGAATATCAAAAACAGAAAAAAGCTCTGCCCGAAACAGCAAGAGAACTTGAGCTTGAAGATATTTATAGATATGTAGAAGGTGAAAAGCTAAGGTGCGAAGATGCCTTACATATATGGCAGGAATGGGAGCAAAAAAGTCAACAGCTAAAGGCTTCTATTAAGCAGCAAGAAAATAGCATGTCTGAGATTAAGGTAAGAGAAAGTAGATACGCTGCTCTTCTTGACAGTGCAAGAGCTGCTCTTTGTCAGGAGCAAAAGCAGGAAGAAGAGGTAAGTCACTCCATAGAAGCTTGTACGAAAAAGCATCAAACAGCAGCAGAGCAGCTTGGTATTGAGAGCTTTACAAAGGAAGCACATGTAATATCCCTTAAGGATGAAGAGCGGCAGCAATATGCAAAGACCATCAAGCAGCATCGAAGCAGCTTAGATGCATGTATGTTGGAACAGCAGGAGCTATTGGAGAAAATCAGCAAAATCAATGATTCCTTAGTTGAGAAAAGATCAGAAGGAATAAAACTAAAGGAGCAAAAGGAAGAAAAGGATAAGAAAATAGCCGAAATTCTTAAAGGTAAGAGCTTAGATGAAGAGTTAAGCAAGGTTGATATAGAGATTCAAGCCTTGGAAGCCTCCTATAAAACAGCTTTGGAGTGTTTAAATAAGCTAAACGAGAGTATAGCTGAGTTACAGAAGCATAAATCAGCATTTCAAAACAGTCATGTTTACTTTAAAGAGAAGCTTGAGGTTTCAGAAAGACAGCTAAAGGAGACTCTTGAAGCTAAAGGCTTTAGAGATATGGAGACAGTTAGTGCTTCCTTGATTACAGAGCAAGGCATTATAACATATCAGGATGAAATAAAGAAATATGAAAGAGTAAAGAGCAGTCTTGAGGATCGTATTCATAGTGTTTCCAATCAGCTTAAGGGCAAGCAAATAAACTTACAGCAATGGCAAGAGCTATGTGAGGTATATGAGACTGCCAAAGCAAGACTTGAGGAACACATTGCTCAGCTTGAAGGTGCCAAGAATAACTATCTTTTAATAAAAGAAAACTTTGAAAGATGGATTAAGCTACAGGAGGAACTGCAAGCTGTAAGCAAAAGAAAGGATATGCTGGAGCAGATACAAAAGCTATTAAAGGGGAGTGCTTTTATCGAGTTCATCTCGGAAGAAAGAATGCGATACATTGCTAGAGAAGCAACAGAAACTCTTGGACAGCTTACTAAGTTTAGATACTCCATAGAGCTGGATTCAGAAAATGGATTTGTAATTAGAGATAATGCCAACGGGGGTGTACTGAGAAGTGTGGCATCCTTATCGGGGGGAGAGACCTTCCTGACTTCACTAGCCTTAGCCTTAGCACTATCAGCACAGCTACAGCTTAAGGGGCAAAGTCCCTTAGAGTTTTTCTTCCTGGATGAAGGCTTTGGAACCTTAGATAATACTCTTTTGGATACTGTAATTGATTCCTTGGAGAGATTAAGCAGCAGCAATCGGATTATTGGACTTATAAGTCATGTGCCAGAGATGAAAAATCGTATACCTAGACGATTGATAGTAGAAGCTCCAGATAGGCTAGGAAATGGCAGCAGAGTAAGTATTGAAAGGGCATAACAGTGTGAACATTATGTAAATATGACATTCCCCGGGAAATAATTAAGGAATATACTGATGATTGTCGAAATGATGAATGCATAATTGCGATAATTATATTGTATGCAAATAGAAAGCTACCCAACAGATAGTTAATAGCACAATTACCTGTTGGGTAGCTTTAATACTTGATAGTTATTCTAAATCCTGCATATTCATTTATTCTGTAGATTCATTTTCTGTCATCAGTTCCCATCTCATACCAAATCTATCTACTAATGAGGCAAAGCAATTACTATATGTAGTTTCTTTCAGTGGAGTAATATCTACACCTCCATCAATCAACATCTCATAAGCAGCCTTGACATCACATTCACAATCAAAAGCAACAAGAATAGACATATTCTTACCGTATGGGATTTCACCCAAGAAGTCAGAGAATATAAACCGCTGATTAGCAATTATCATCTCAGCATGATATACATAACCCTTTTCCTTTTCAGACAATTCAAAAGATAAATCAGATGGGTCTGCATCGCAATAATGCATCAATATAGTTATTTGACCATTAAATACTTTCTCATACAGTTTTAGTGCTTGTTCGCATTCTCCATTGAAATGAAAATTTGGTATAATAATCATGAACTTTTCCTCCAAAATTCGATATTAATAAATCTGCGCTTGATTCGTAGTTGTTTGCCTACTCTAGATAAAATACAGTACCACCATCATTATTCGCTTCACCCATACCATCTTCTAGGATTGTATACTCATAGGTCTTCCCTAAAGAGCTCTTCCATTTAATCTTTTCCGACGGTATTCCTTCAGGTATATATGTTTTAATAACTATTGTTTGATTTATTAACTTATCAAAGCTTTTTAAAGTTTCTTTTTCTTTTACACTGGTTTGACTCTCATCCCATTCTAATCTAACATGTTCAAAATCTGTTATCTCACCTTCTACTACAATCTCAACAAATTCCCCTTCTGATACACCATTTAATATTATTGTTTGCGTATCCTTTAAAGACTCAGGCTCTTTATAATAGCCCTTAATTGTTATTTTACTTTCTAAAGCCTTATTATTTTTTGAATTATTATTATAAGAACACCCAACTACTAATAATAAAAGAATTATTAGAAAAAATATCTTTACTCTATTTCTCATACATCATACCCCATTTCTTTATATCTGACTCAGATGGTGAGTTCTTTTTTGTACCTTAGTAAAAACCTTGCATTACTCATATATTCAAATAACCCTAGCACGGATGCTCGGGCAATCTGCGACCTTAAGCTTCTTCTGATTCACATTTAAGAGTATTGCATATTAAATTTATTGTAGATTATGCTTATTTTCTTGGGTTATATTTGTCAGCATATTCTTCTTTTGCCCTTTCTGTATATTTTAAAATGAAATCAGATTTGGCATTTGTATATCCATCTCTGTCATGCACATAATTTTCTATAAGTTCTAATTTAAGTTTACCATATTCTTTAGCAACTTCTTCATGTTCCATAAGGTAGTCTCTAAAATACAATTCATTCCAGTTATCATGGTAGCGAACATGTAGATGATATACTTTTTCTGAAAATCCTTCTTTTGTATATCCCTTACTAAATGCAATTTTCATACATGGCTTATTTTCCGATGACATCAATCCCCACCCATTATGCAGTAGGTTATCTGTTAACTGTTCAATATTGCTTTCATTATCTATTTCCAACAAAATATCGACTGTTGGCTTTGCAATCAAACCTTCAACCGCACTACTTCCTATATGATTAATACGCATAATATTTTTTCTATCAATACAACTTAAAAGTTTTTGTTTTTCGGTTTCATACCAATTTTTATAATTTGTATTATGTTCTTTTAAGATGATTGGAAATAACCTCCACAATTCTTCCAGCGTCATTTCTGACAATTCTTTTCCCATATATACATACCTCCATTAAAGAAAATATAAATAATTTTAAACTATATATGTAAAACTTCTACTATACTTAAATTCCACGTAAAATAGATTTCAATCATTACTAAATATAAATCTGTGAATGATCTAAGGGTATTATTCCGTATTATAGCATTCCTAACGCCTATTTGCCACACTTTCAGTCAATAAACTAAGCAAATTTAGTACAGGTATTTTTCGTTCATTATCTTTTATGAGCGATAACTGTACTCTTTTAATTGTTATTTTCTCTCTCTTATCAGGTTGTTTATTTATGGAGAATGACGAGAAAAGTAAAGAGTACTTACTAGAATGATGTACATTGACTATCTATATGTATTAAATTATAATATTTAGTAAGTGAAACATAAATTGGTAACTTTACTAGGGATTATTTAAGATGAGATAATTAACAAGGCTTAAAGTATTGGTTTTTTTATCGTAATACTGCACTTTGAAGGAAAAATCAGCTTTAATGAGAAAGCATTTGAGGAGGGAAAATAACACAAATGGAGAATCTAGAATTAAAAACAGAAAATAAGCTGTCAATCAACTATAACTTAAATTTTATACTATTAATAATGGGACGGTTTGTATCCAATCTTGGAACTGCTACATTTAACTTTGCGTTAGGACTTTATGTATTGGATTTAACGAAATCAGCAGCAGCATTCACAATGATCATTAGTTTTGGCATACTGCCAGGTGTACTTGTAAATATACTTGCTGGTGTATTTGTTGACACACATAATAAGAAGAAAATCATAGTAATAAGCGACATACTATCAGGTGTAGCTGTTTTTATCGCTATGATGTTTTTTAAAGTTTATTCAACAGCCCTCCTATTATTCATTCTTTATGTCATAACATTAAATACAATACAGGCGTTTTTCAACTTAGCCATTAATGCATCGATACCAAATATCGTTAGTGAAGATAGGACCGCTAAAGCAAATTCTATATTTCAAGCGTTGGGTTCAGTCATAAATATATCGGGACCCATACTCGGTGCTTTACTATATACGGCTATCGGCTTAGAGATGCTATTTTTTATAAATGCAATATCTTTTGTTTTATCAGGGATTAGTGAGATGTTCATTATATTTATTAAGAAGGGTGAAGATACAGAAGGACAATCGCAGAAAAGCTATCTGGAGAATGTCAAAGAAGTATTCATATATCTGGGCACACAAAAAATGTTAAAGTTTTTGCTCACAGTAGCTGTTACACTAAACGCCATATTGAATCCTCTTGTAATGCTGGTATTGCAGTATATAACCTATAATGTCATTGAAATAACAGGTTTTCAATTATCATTAATACGGTCATCGTGGGCAATAGGAACAATCGTAGGCGCAGTATTTGTAATGACACGGAAAACTGTTAACCCGATACTTAAGAAATTCTTTATTCTTCTTGAGGTACAAGCTGTACTTATTATACTATGGTTTTTCCCGAGACTGTTTATTTTTGCGGATGCATCTAAATGGACTATTACATTAATATATGTATTGTTGATATTTCTTTATGGTATGATTAATACGATTCAAAACATACCGCTGTTCACTCATTTCCAATTAAAGATACCAGAAGCATTGAGAGGAAGGGTGTTTGGCGTATTATTTACAGCATTGACAATATCGACACCTATAGGCATGTGGGTGTTTGGATTTGCACTCGAAGTAGTTGATTGGATATATATACCGATAGTATCGGGCATATTGGTGCTTATCATATGCTTCGTAGAAAGCAAGAACAAATATTTCAAAGAATTTATTAATAAACTAGAAGATTAGGGTGAGATACATGTTAATGTCGATAAATGCAACCTTAATATCTGGATTAAGTATAAAAGTAATGCATCGGAGCTCGACTTGAAAATTAAATATTGGAGGTAGAAAAATGAGTAAAATATTATGTTTCATCTACAATGACATGGCAGATTTTGAGATGGTGTTGGCATGTCAGCTACTAAAATTCCTCAATAGATTTGAGCTTGTACCAATAGCTTATGAAATGGAAGCTGTAAAAAGTAATCCAGGACTAATATACCAGCCTGCTGCGACTGTAAAACAAGCTTTAGAGTTTGGAGATGTTGATGGGATAATAATCCCAGGTGGCTGGAATGATGAACAAAGAGAAGAGCTTACAAAGCTTATCCAAAAAGTTCACCAAGAAGGAAAGCTTGTAGCAGCTATATGTGCAGGACCTCAGTACCTTGCTAGAGCCGGAATATTAGATAACCACAAATTTACTACCACCTTGACAAAGGAACACTTAGAAGAACAAGGGAAAGAAGATTTCTTCCCTCGTCATAATTATCAAAAACAAAACGTTATTAGAGATGGAAATGTCATAACAGCCATAGGAAGTGCTTTTGTTGATTTTGCAGTAGAAATAGCAGATTGGTTTAAAATGTTTGATAACAAAGAAGAAAAGGAAGAATGTATAAAGGATTTTAAAGCGTTATAATATAAACTATTTTGACTTTTAAAATCTCATATAATAGAATTATAATAAGATAAAATTTACCGGAGGTGCTATAATGCAGGAAAACTTTGAAGAGATTTTAGAAGGCTTTAAGGAACTAGTACATAAAATAAAATATTACAATGAGGCACTGGCAGTAATTTTCTGGGATCTAAGGACAGGAGCTCCTAAAAATGGAGTACCGGGGAGAGCAAAGGTTATTGGAATGCTTTCCGCTGAGAGCTTTGCTCTATCAACATCAGAAGAGATGGAAGGCTACCTAAAATACCTTTCGGAAAATGAAAATAATGTTAAACTGAATAAGGTATGGAAGGCTGTTGTCGAGGATAGCGAAAAGGAATTCAAAAGATTTAAGAAAATACCTGCTGATTTGTATAAGGAATATGTAATTCTTACCTCGGAAGCTGAATCAGTGTGGGAGGAAGCAAAGAATGAAGATAATTTTCAAATGTTTAGCCCATATTTGGAGAAGATTGTAGACTTTAATATCAGATTTATTGAGTTCTGGGGCTATAAAGATAATAAATACGACACATTACTTGATTATTATGAGCCAGGTATGACGGTTGTGAAGCTGGATAGAATATTTGAACAGTTGAAGGAAAGAATAGTTCCTTTGGTTCAAAGCATTAAAGACTCGGGATATCAGCCAGATGATTCAATGTTCTTTAAGTATTTTGATACTGCTAAGCAAGAAGAATTTAGCCTGATGATGCTAGAAAAGATGGGCTACAATTTTGCAGCAGGAAGAATGGACGAGAGTGAGCATCCATTTACAATAGGCATGACACCAGGAGATGTCCGTATAACTACTCATTATTATCCAAACAACTTCATAAGTGCTCTTTTCAGTGCGGTACATGAGGGTGGGCACGCATTATATGAGCAAAATATAAGCAAAGAGCTGGATGGAACACCTCTTTGTAATGGTGCATCTATGGGAATACATGAGTCACAATCAAGATTTTGGGAAAATATCATAGGCAGAAGCTATAACTTCTGGAGTTGCTATTTTGAAGAGCTTAAGAAGGTATTTCCAGAACAATTTAAGGGTGTAAGCTTAGAAAATCTACACAAGGCTATCAATAAGGTTGAGCCTTCACTTGTCAGAACAGAAGCAGATGAGGTTACATATAACCTTCATGTAATGATAAGATATGAAATAGAAAAGGCACTCATAAATAAAGAGATTATGGTTTCAGACCTTCCAAGAATATGGAATGAGAAAATGAAGGAGTACCTTGGTGTAGAGCCTAAGAATGACAGAGATGGGGTTCTGCAGGACGTTCATTGGGCAGGAGGAAGCTTTGGATACTTCCCATCCTATACCTTAGGTAACATATATAGTGCACAGCTTTACAATGCTATAAGAAAACAGTTAACCAATTTTGATGATCTCATAAAGAATGGTGAGCTTATCAAGATAAAGGAGTGGCTGGAAAAGAATGTCCACATGCATGGAAAGCTTCTGACCCCTGCGGAGATACTAAAGTCGGTGACGGGAGAAGAAATCAATCCCAGATATTTTATAGAATATCTAGAGAGTAAATATAAAGAGATATATAACCTTAAGTAATAAAAAATGCCTGTCATAATTTTTGACAGGCATTTTTCTCGCAACTTTATTATGCAATCATCGTTATATAAGCATATTTGTTATTATGGAGGTAATATTATGGTAAGTAATTTATCAATGGTATTTATGACTATTTCTATGTTAATTTCTATATTAATGCCAATTGCATTAGCTATCTATTTCTACAAAAAGAAAAAGATTAGTCTTTTGGCGGTGTTAATAGGCGCTATAGTATTTGTAGTGTCTCAGCTGCTTTTAAGAATACCCATGCTTACATTCTTGGGTACTCAAGAATGGTATAAAGCTATGTCTTTAAACATAGCATTTCTGGCTGTTTTCTTAGGTCTAACTGCTGGACTGTTTGAGGAAGTAGCAAGATATATTGCTATGAAATATTTTATGAAGAATCGTTTAAGCTGGAAAAATGGTTTAGCCTTTGGCATAGGTCATGGTGGTATTGAAGCTATTATATTAGTAGGGATGACCATATTAAGCAATCTCATACTAAGCTTCATGATAAATGCAGGGGTATTTGAAGCGACTATAGGTGCACAGCTTGCCCCTGAAGCTGTAGACCAGTTAAAATCCGCATTGGTGAATGCACCTTCACTAAGCTTCTTAATAGCAGGCTATGAAAGAATTATGGCTATGATTATTCAGATTGCCTTATCTATTATAGTGCTTTATTCTGTAAAGCTTAAAAAGCCTATATATTTGCTGTATGCTATTTTGCTACATGGAGTTATTGATTCCCCTCTGGTTATACTGATGGGCATGAAGGTTAATTACTGGGTTATGGAACTTTATGTAACTGCATGTGCAGCTCTGGGATTGGCTTTTATAATTAAGTCATGGCAAGCTTCTAAAAAGGCAGAGAAGCAGTTAGAGCAACAAGTAGAGCTTCAATAGCTAAGCTTTATTACGCATAAGCCTGACTTGCATATAACGTATCAGTATAAAGCCTATAAGGAACATTGATAATGCTCCAAAGAGTGGATAGAAAAATGATATAAGACTTTTAAAATTAAACAGTGACAGTGGAATGCACGCAATTATTATAAACAGGCTGGAAAACTTGTAAGTTGAAGGCCTGTTTTTTGCTATCCTATTGGCAAGACTGAAGACATTGGCGATAGCTGTAGTGCAGATTTCGCACCATATACATAGTAAAACGGCATACTTTATATATGTACCATGCATACCTGCGATGTATAATACAGGTATAGATAATTTCGATATAGCGGGCATATATAGAATAAGACAAAGGTTTAGAGCTATGGAGAGTACCATTAAGCCCATGCCACCTAGAAAGGCACCTCGCTTTAGAATCCTTTGACTGCTAATATCCTGAGAAAAAGCAGTAAGGACTCCCACAGCCAGCACAAGATTGTAAGAGCAATAAAATATGAATGAAAATATTGGTTTTAGCATATCCCCATTGTAAATTGATTTCAGCTTAACAGGAAGAATATCAATGTTGCTTGAATACATGGTTTTAAATAGCACAAATAATACTACAGTAATCAGTATAGGTACAACAACAGAATTTGCTCTCAATATGCCTTTTACAGCTTTTAATACTATTAAAAGAGTGATTAGTGCTATTATAGATATTCCAATAGTTCTGTTGATTCCTAGACTTTCCTCAAAAATTGCACCGCTGCCTGCAAACATAATAGAGGCACCGAAAAAAAGAAACATACTTATGATACAGTCATATACAAGACTTAATCTGGGACCGCACACCTTTATTATAAAGGAGTTATAATCGTACACTCTATAATGTCTAGATAGGTAAAATACACCATAACCACATATGGAAAACATAGCACCGGTTAAGCATGCCATTAAAAGACCTATACCTCCATATCGCGTAAAAAACTGCATTATTTCTTGACCAGAAGCAAAGCCTGCCCCTATTACAGTTCCAATATAGGCTGCACCTACCTGCCAGCTAAGGTTTTTGCTTTCACTCATACGGCACTTCTCCTTAATAATCAATATACTGATATATATTAAACTACTAAGAAGATTATGAAAAACTAAAAAGCCATACTAAGTATGGCTTTCATTATCTATGTCATGTATTCGTTTTTTTAGATCCTCCACAGAAAGAGGCTTACTTATAAGATAACCCTGTATTTCATCACATCCAAGCTCATTTAGAACATTCAATTGCTCTTGGTTTTCTACACCTTCAGCAATGACCTTCAGCTTAAGTGCATGGGCGACCTCGATTATTGCTTTTACGATAGAGCAAGTATTATTATCATTAATAATATCAGCTATAAAGGATCTATCAATTTTTAGATAATTTATAGGGATGTTCTTAAGATAGTTAAAGGAGGAATAACCAGTTCCAAAATCATCAATAGAAATAGTTATACCCATCTTAATCAATTTAGCTAGTATATCTTGCGTGAAGCTTAAATTTTCTATAGCAGATGTTTCAGTAATCTCCAGTTCAAGCAGACTAGGCGATATACCTGTCTCTTTTAGTACCTTCTCTACTGTTTCAACCAGATGTTGGTCCTTAAACTGCCAGGCAGATAGATTTACTGCCAGCCGCATATCATTTATACCCTCTTCTGTCCAAGTTTTTAATTGAGAACATGCAGTATGAAGCACCCACTCATCTATATATTTTATAACTCCAGTCTCTTCTGCTATAGGGATAAAATCTATGGGGAAAAGCAAACCTCTTTTTGGATGGTTCCATCTGATAAGTGCTTCTATGCCTATTACATGATTGGTCTTACCATCAATTTTTGGCTGATAATGAAGTATAAACTCTTCGCGCTTTAGTGCCTGATTCAACTCAGCATGAAGGTTGAACTTCTGGAAGTTATATTTTGATATTTCCGTGGAGTAAACCCTGTAGCTGCCTCTTCTTGTATTTTTTACCATATTAACTGAAAAAGCTGCATTTCCAATAATTTCGTTAGCGTCTTTGTCTTTATCAGGAAGATATGCAATTCCTATGCTAACACTAATATAAATTTCTTGAGAAGATATTAAAATAGGCTTTTTCATCAACTCAAAAATCTTATCAGCAGTGGCTTCAATATCATCAGTGCTGGATATTTCCATCAGTAAAGCAAACTCATCACCATCCATTCTAGCCAAAGAACAGGTATCTGAGAACGTAGACTTAAGTCTTTCAGAGCATTCCTTTAATATTGAATCTCCGACCTCATAGCCTAAGTTGTTATTTATACTTCTAAAAAAATCTAGGTTAATAAGCATAAGAGCATATTTCTCATCTGGCTCTGTTTTATTACAAAGTATACTATTTAAGTGATCAATGAAATATTTTCTACTGGGTAGACAAGTAAGTATGTCCGCATTACTTTCAAGCAAAGAGTTTTTGGTTATATCTGAATCGGTTGGCTCTGCTGATAAAGGTATTTTCTCAAGCATTTTAGAAGGATGTATGAATATTACTGTGCCTAACAAACCAGAATATGAATTCCTAACATTTACTATAGTATTTACAACCTCTTGCAAGGTGCCGCTCTTAGTTTTTATGTTTGAGGTAATACCACTTTTGATCCTTTCAATGGTTTCTTTAGAAAGTTGATTAATAATAAACAAGCTTTTTCCATCGTAAATATTTGACAGAGACATGCCCAAGACTTCCATGCCGCTATAGCCTAAGATTTCCTCTGCTGCTCTATTTATATACTGAACCTTTCCAGCTATATCGACCACAATAACACTTGCCTCAACGTTTTGAACAGCATCTACAATCATGTTCTGCACAACATCAGGAATATTAGCAGTCTTGTCTATTATATTTTTCTTTCGTAGCCTTTGGATAAATATGAAATAGTAAATAAGCACTGCTGTTAACACACCTACAACTAAAAACAAAAATATAGTAGGAAAATTAACGTTGACTACCTTCATCTTACCACTTGAAGAAGCATACATATTTTGGGGCATAAAAAAGACAATCATCAAAAGTGTAAAAGTCTGAAATCGTTTGATGAAGGGGCGGTTAATCAAGTAATGCCTTAACATTAATATCACCTTTTTTCATAATATATATTTATTTTGGAGAAAAATATGGAATATAAAGAATAGGATAAGAGCCTTTTATTTATTTATAATACTATTTGATAATTCTACATAACAATAGCAAATCCTGCTTGAGATTTGATTAATTATGCAAGAACTTCTATATTTCGCTAAAGTTCGACAAATAAAGTGCACTCACCAAAATCTGTCAGATGCATAGTATAATAATATACTTATTTTCAGCAAGGCGGGTGTAAGCATGAACTATGCAGTAATCATGTGTGGAGGCTCAGGAAGCCGCTTCTGGCCCAAAAGCCGTAAAAACTTCCCAAAGCAATTCCTGCAGACGGTAGGCAATGGAACAATGATTCAACTGACTGTAGATAGGATAAATAAATTTATACCACTAGAAAACATATATATGGTTACAAATAAAAGTCATGTACAAAATATAAATGATCAGCTACCAGAAATAGATTTAAAGAATATTTTGATAGAACCAATGATTAAAGAGACTGCAGCGTGCATTGGATATTCGGCAGTAAAGCTGCTTAAGCAGGATAAGGATGCAGTTATGATTGTATTGCCTTCCGACCACTATATTCAAGATGAAGCAACCTTTATAGGGACTATAAAGAAAGGCTTAGACATTGTTCAGAATAAGAAGTGCCTTGTGACTATGGGTATAAAACCTACAAGGTCAGAAACAGCTTATGGTTATATAGAGACTGGCAAGAAGCTGGAGGGTGAGACTGAGGTACCTATATATAAAGTGAAAAGGTTTACAGAGAAGCCCAACAAGGAAAAAGCACAAGAATTTATAGACAAGGGTACGTATTTGTGGAACAGTGGCATGTTTATATGGAAGGCATCGGTGCTTTTGGAGCAATATAAGGAGTTTCTTCCTGATATGTATGAGTGCCTTATGAATATCAGTGAGGCAGTAGGTAGTGATAGAGAGGCTGAGGTCGTTCTGCGTGAATATATGGAGATAGATGGAATTTCAATTGACTATGGAATTATGGAAAAGTCAAATGATGTTTACGTAATGGAAACTAATTTTAAATGGGATGACATAGGCTGTTGGACTGCACTTGATAGATACCTTCCAAGGGATGAAGAAGGTAACTCAATA
The DNA here is from genome assembly GCA_049684915.1 of Lutisporaceae bacterium. GTDB lineage: Bacteria > Bacillota > Clostridia > Lutisporales > Lutisporaceae > GWB2-37-7. Next base: position 23,255 of record JBAVGO010000045.1, read on the forward strand.
AAGGGTAAGGTTAAAGCTCTTGATTCTCAGAATTGCATATTATATGGTGATAAAAGGCTTATTGCTGCTGTGGGTGTTAAAGACTTGATTGTTGTAGAAACGGACGATGTTATATTAGTATGTCAGAGGGACAGGGATCAGGACTTAAAAGCGCTGCTTAAGAGCTTAGGAAGTATTGATGAATACGAGAAATATATATAAAAAGAATGAGGAATTAGCCCCTCATTCTTTGTTATTGTAGCTCTTCATAAACCTTAATTGTCTCTATAGCAGTCTTCTTCCACGAAAAATTATAAGCCCTTCTCAGTCCCTTCTCAATCAAGGTATTTCTAAGCTTCATATCTGTCAGCACATTATATATACTCTTAGTCAGAGCATCAATATTATTAGGATCTAAGGTAATTGCACCATCCTGTACAATCTCAGGTATTGAGGTCACATTGCTGGTAATGGTTGGTGTGCCGCAAGTCATTGCCTCCAGAGGCGGCAGTCCAAAGCCCTCATAGAAGGAGGGGTAAACAAAAACCGATGCACAGTTATAGAAATAGGGCAGATGCTCATAGGGTACATAGCCTGCAAAGACTGTTCTATCAGTAAGTCCAAGTGCTTCAAGCTTCTTCCTAAGCTCATAGTGGTTATCCTTAGAGGCTCCGAGCAGCATAAGCTCATAATGTCCAGGAAGCTCCCTGTATATTCTGTGGAAGGCTTCTAAAAGTCCATCAACATTCTTTCGTGGGCTAAAACCTCCAAGATATAGGATATAGTCGCCAGTGTAATTATACTTATCCTTCAAAAATCTCCAAGCCTTCTCTTTATCAATCAGCTTGAAACCGCTGTCGGCGGCGAGATGTGTAACCTTTATCTTATCCGCAGGAGTGTTGAAAAATCTAATTATATCCTGTTTGGAATACTCTGATACCGTTATTACTCTGTCAGCTTCCTCCAATATGTGCGGCATTTGCTCTACAAATCTGTCCAGATAGCTTTTGCCACAGGTCTCAGGCATTGTATAGGGTATAAGATCATGGACGGTAACAACATAAGGACAGCTTTTCTCTTTTGGTAAGCCTAAGCCGTTCTGAGGAAGATGGAAGACATTGAAGCTTCGGCGGGAGACTAAGGAAGGAAGATAGCTTTCATCCCAAAATCGCTTGTTTTTCTCTCCAAACAGAGTAACCTCTACATTTGCTTTATTTATCATAAAATCATAACCATCATTGGGCCAGAAGAAGGTATATAAGTTCTTGCTATCTATTGACATAATATTTTCCATAAGTCTTGCTGTATAAGTGCCTATGCCCGTTCCAGCATAGAGCTTGGCTCCTCTGGTATCTACGCAGATATTCATAATGCACACTCCCAAGGCTTGAATAATTTCATACTACTTTTAGTATATGTTTAATAATTGTAATGGTGACAACTATATTCTAAATAAGTAAAATCTTAAATAACACAAATCTCCCTTTCATACATATAATGATTATTATAATGATTTCTTGTAATACATGTATATGGGGGAGATTTCAATGGACTTAAAAGCTATTGAGCAAAGCTATGGATTTAAGATTCACAACATAGAACAAACAAAGAACATATATAGAGCAGAAACGGATAAGGGAGCTAAATGCATAAAGCGAGCACATCTTAGCCCCTCATACTTTCTGTTCATGTATTCTGCTATAAAGCATCTGAAAAATAATGGCTTTGAAAGTGTAATACCCTACGATACATGTATAGATGGAAGCATATGTGTTCGAGATGACCAATATATTTACTATGTAACTGATTGGGTGGAAAGCAGGGAGTGCAAGTTCAAATACGAAGAAGACTTGAGAGCTGTAATAAAGACAGCAGCAGATTTTCATAAAGCTACCATAGGCTATAGTGTTCCTGTGGGTGCAAAGCCAAGAATTTTCTATAATAGGTGGACCACTAAGTTTAACAGTAAGTGCACAGAGCTACTGGAGTTTAGTAAGGCTATAGAGGAAAAGGAATACATGAATGAGTTTGATGAGCTATTTGCTAAGCATCTGACCTACTACTGGAATCAAGGCAGGGAAAGTATACAGCTTCTAAATCAAAGTGCATACAGCAAGGTTGCCGAAGCAAGCAGACAGTTGGGAGAGTTTTGCCACCATGATATGGCGAATCACAATTTCTTGCGGACTCCTGAGGATAAGATATACATGATAGATTTTGACTACTGTATTTTGGATACCAGATTACATGACGTTGCCAGCCTGGTAATAAGAAACATGAGACATGGAGTTTGGAATATAATCAAGGCGAACGACATATTAGGGGAATATAACAAGCATTATACCTTGACTAAGGAGGAGCTGGGAGTAATAAAGGCCTTTATGGTATATCCCCAGGACTTTTGGCAGGTAGGACTACAATACTATGTAGAGAAGCAGGCTTGGGCAATGGATTACTTTCTTTTAAGACTCAATAGGGTTATTGAGGATAAAGAAATGAGACAAAAATTTTTAGATGAGTTTTTGAGGTTATAAATAGAAGGCAAGGGGTGAGCTTATGGGTGATAGCTATGATGATAGAAGAGAAGACTTAAATGATAGATTTTCATCAGCAGAGGAAAAGGTTCAGCAGCTTGAAAATCATATAGAGCAAATGAAGGATGAAATAAAACAGTTAAAAAAAATAAGCAAGCACAAAGAAAAAATAGAGAAGCTGGAGCATGAAAAGAAAAAGATAATAAGCAAGAACCTCAAAAGCCATAGGAAACGTCATTAAGCTTTTGTTACAAAGCGGTTTGAAAGGGATGATAGTATGTCTAGTGCGTATACGAGAATAAAAAGGCACGAAATAAAGGAGCTTATAGAGTCTGAATATGGTTTAAAGGTTATAAATATGCACGAGGGGACTAAAGGAATACTTATATATACCCAAACAGGTACAAAAATGTTTAAAAAGGCTAAACGAGATGAAGCTAAAATACAGTTTGCAGCTTCTGCATACGAGTATCTGACAGATAAAGGCTTTATTAATATAAGTAAAATAAACAAAGCTCTGTCAGGACAATATATCATAAGCTTTAACAATAGTAAGTATTTGCTTTTGGACTTTGTAAGTGGAAAGCTTATGGAGATAAAGACACCTAGTGACGCCGCAAAGGCAGCCAAAGCCTTGGCAATGCTGCACAAGGCAGGGGAAGGCTTTGTGCCTGCACAAGGAAGTCATGCCAGAGTTGACTGGGGCAGGTGGATGGATAAGTTTAAGGTAAATGCTATAAACATAAAAAGATATCAAAAAAATCTACAAGACAAGAAGGAATTATCAAAATTTGATAAGCTGTATTTAAAATATGCAGAGGAATATTATCAGAGGATGTTTGATGCATATTTGACCCTTAGAAACTTTGGGTACCTAGAAAAGGTGCAGCAATCTATGCAGCAAAATCAGCTGGCTCACAAGGAATTTAGACGTCACTCCTTGTTTTTGACTGACAGCAATGAGGTTTTTGTAAGTAATATGGAGAACTGTGCTTTTGATATAAGAGAGGTTGATATAGCTGCGTTAATGGAAAGCTTATCAGGTAAAAACAAGGCAGAACAAGCAAGTACAGCACTTAAAGCATACTCTGACATTATTAAGCTAGACAGAAGGTCTATCAAGCTGATTCAAGGCTTTGTGCTTGAGCCTAAGCGTTTTTATAAAGTGATTGAGAAGTATTATGGAAGGAAAAAGAACTTTACTGAGACAGAGCTGGTAAATAAGCTGGAGCGTGCAATAAAGAAGGAAATCCGCAAGACTGCAGTGCTTGAAGCATTAGAGGACTATAGGACACTATAAAAACTGCGGTGGCTTTAAGGAAGTGGTGTATATAATGAGTTTTGAATTGTTTTTTGAGGAGGATAGGCAGAAAGAGAGGGAGCTTCTTGCGGCCTATGACTTAGATATAAAATTTTTCAATAAGCTGGGAGTTAGAATAAAGCAAATAGTGCCGGAACGTGCCTGTTATCGTATAGAGACAGATAAGGGTTTTTTTTGCTTGAAGAAAATGAACTACTCTTTTCAGGATATATATCTTATGCAAGAGATGACTATTCATCTTAAGGAGCATGGCTTTAGAAGTATTTCTGATATTGTGCGTCAGCCTGATGGGGGAATACTTGTACCCTATCTTGGCAGCGAGTACTATTTGACACAATGGATGGATGGCAGAGAAAGTGATTATTTAAATCCCGCTGACATTAAGGAAGCAGCACAAGCATTGGCAAGGCTACATTTGGCAGCAAAGGGCTTTGGTACTAGGTTAAACACTACTGTTAGAAAGCTTTTTGGACGATGGGAGGAAGGCTTTCTTCAAAAGCTGAGAGAAATTAGAGAATCGCAAAAGCTTATTACAACAGCTGCTAAGGAGCGTGATAACCTACAGATTTTTATCGACTATTTAAATAGCTGTGAGGAGGATACAAAGCATTCAATATGCTTGCTAGAAAGATCAGACTATAGAAAGCTAAATGCAAGAGATGAGAAACAGCATGGGTTTATACATCACGACTATGGATTATATAATATTATTCATACTTTTGTAGGAGAGACCTTTGTAGGAGAGCTAGAGAGTGCTGCCTTTGATATCAGGATGCATGATTTGGGACATCTTATATTCAAGTTGATGCGCAGAAGAGATTGGGATTTTGAAATAGCAATGAATATAATTAACTATTATAATAATATATTTATACTAGAGAAAGAGGATTATGAAGCGTTGTGTGTATATCTTAGCTTACCTCAGGATTTTAAGCAGTTCCAAAAGCTTTACTATTCAGTTGATAGGGATATGGAGGACTTAGAAGCCTTAGAAAGGATAAATATCAACTCAGAGTATAGCATAGCCAGGAGGCGGTTTCTTCAAGAAATAGAGAAGTATTCAGGGTTATAATAAGCAATACAAATTTCGACATTTTTTTCCTTATGCACAGTTTGTGCACAATCTGTGCATAAGTTCATGTTCTGTGTGGACAAAAGATAGGACTTATTTACTATAGACACTCGAATATGCGACATTAGTGATTCATATATTATATTAATTGATTGTGGATATGTAAGTACAAGCCTTATATATCAAGGGTTCTACGGATATGTAATGTTTTGGATCCTAATATTAATATTAACTAGCGAGGTGTTAACTATGCAAATTGAAGCTGTTGCAAGGGAATTCAATTTTAAGGTAATCAGCTATAAACCTCTAAGAGCTGTGTATATCGCCGAAACAGACAAAGGGTCTATTGTAATAAAGGAAACAGATAGAGAGCCTGATAAGCTGCTTTATATCCATGGTATGAAGGAATACTTATATGAAAAAGGCTTTGATGCTATAGATAGGTATCTAATAGCTGATAACGGGCTGCCTTTTACGTTGCAGGATAATAGGCTGTTTATTGTAGAAAAATATATAGATGGGAGAGAGTGCAGCTTTACAAACCCCTTTGATAGAGAAGCTGCAGTAGTAGCTTTAGCAGAGCTTCATAAGAAGGGCAAGGGTTATATTGCACCTATCGGGGCATTTAAGCGTGAGAACTACGGTAGGTGGGACAGTACATATCTTAGGAAGATAGATTATCTATTAGAGCGAAAAGAAATGATTAAAGCAAAGAAAGATAGGGATTTCTTTGATAAGATGTACCTTGAGGATGTAGATTTCATGATTGAGATGGCATGGCAGGCTTATGATACTCTAGAGTGCTCAGATTATCAGGAAATTTGTAAAAGAGCAAGGAAAGAGAGCTGGATTTGCCACCATGATTACACCTATCACAACATAATAATTAAAAAGGATTGGGGAGTAAGCATAATTGATTTTGATTATAGCTGCCATGAGCTGCCTATATATGATCTGGCAAACTATATACTAAAGGTATTAAAAAGGTTCAGCTTTGATATTGATATAGCCCTGAGAATACTTGATTTATATGACAAAATTCAAAATATAAGTAAAGATGACTTATTGCTAATGCTGGCAATTTTTGAGTTTCCTCAAAGATTTTGGAGGATAGCAGAAAGGTATTATGAGAAAAAGACAGACTGGTCGCAGAATACATTTGTAAGCAAATACGATGATGTATATTTTTTCAGAGAATATATAAAGGACTTCATCAAGGATTTTCGGAAGCTAATATGATATGCAGCATACTCATTAAATATGATAGAAAAGCGGCAGGAGCCGCTTTTTTTTATTGTATAGGAAAGTATACTTTCCTATACAATAAAAAA
>JBAVGO010000046.1:0-15418 GCA_049684915.1 Lutisporaceae bacterium
AGGGAATAAAAGTCCCCCTAACTCAAAATTTCTTCAATGAATTTCTTTTATTTTAATTTTTTATATATTTAGCAAGAACAAGTGATAAAAATAAATGTATATCTATTGTAGAAATATGAGAATACTATTTTTGAATGTTTAAAAAAGGAGGTGTTTTATATGCCAGGAAAAGCTAAGCAACACGTTGATCAAAGCATGTCAACAGTAAAAACTACTGTTAGCTCATTACAAGAAGCACTTAGTTCATCAGAAAAAGCAGATAACAAAAACAGAATTCAACAAGCAATAGATTCACTTAATTCTGCATATCAACATTTATCTGGATATCAAGATTAGTAGTTTCTCAAGTATATTGTTTATGTAAAATAATAAAAACACTTTATTCTTATTAGATAAGAGTAAAGTGTTTTTATGAAATATTATGTTTCTCAATTAGTGAGATAGAGAACACGCTAATTGATACTATATACATTGATATCATATTTTTTAAAAGTCCCCCTGATAGTATTTTCGTTCAAACTATCAGAGATACTTCCATACGACAACTAACTATCGTGCCTATTATCATTTGTGTTCACTGAAAGAATAGATGAAAATTGCAGTTTCTTTTCAATGAATTATTATCCTTTTTGATAAACTCCCAGGTCTCTTTAAAATCACCTAATACAGCGAATTCATCACTTCTTATAAATTCAACAAAATCTTTTTCTTTCCCATAAAATGCATCTGCAAACTTTTCTGCAACTTCCACTTTCTTTACGTCGTCCATATTACATTCGTTGTGTAATACATGTTCTAAATTACATGAAAAATAGTACATAGAATAAGGAATACCAGAAACTTCTGGACATGAGGATAATCTGTTAACTATACCACTCTTTTTTTGATTACGTTGCAGAACGGTTTCAATATTTCTAGCTTTTATAAACTTAGGAGAATATATAAAACCTTCAACATCACCCTTTTTTATAAAATCTTCTCGTACAAATGTACCATCTGTATCTATTAGATGAACAACTTTTAGTATATCTGTTTTTTTAAAAAAGTTGTTATTAATAAATCTTCTAATCTGATCATTAACCTTAATAATTGCATTTGTTACAGTAGTAAAGTTATCCGATGTAATATCTCCATTAACAATATGAAACCTCACATTTTCGCTTTTAATTAGCTTCGATAAAATCAGTGCAAGAGATGTCTGGTCAGAAATACCTTCAACAATAAACAAAATAATCTTTTTAGTTTTCATCAATCACCCTCCCGGCAACTCTGAAAGCACGACTTATTTCAAAACTATTAGTTTCTTCATAAATGTTCTCTTTCTGACCGCCAAGATTAATGCTTCTATAATAAAGATTTCGTAGATTGTTGTTACTTTTTACATTGGCAAATCTAAGGTATCTATTTTGGGGATTAGTAGTTGTGAAAACTATTGAATTTGTATCTAGCATTTCTAGTGGTCTTAAATTATGAGATGTAAATATCAGCTGACCTTTTCCGCTTTCACTTATAATTTGTAATATTTCTCCAAGAAGGTATTCAAAAATACCCGCATCAAGCTCATCTACAACCATACAAACAGATGGACTATTGAACATAGTTATGAGTGTGCTTAATATTGAAATAATTTTTTTTATTCCATCTGATTCATATTTCAAAGGAATTCTCAATTCTCCTCTTACAGAGACAAGTTCAATTCTTACACCCTCTGCACCATCTTCCTTTATTTGTTTACCATGGTTTATTATATCAATGTTTAGTCCAGGTATAATGGTTCCTAAAACAATATTCATTTGTTCAATTATTTTTTTTACAACTTCATAAGCCTGTTCAAGAACAACAGATGGCTTTAATAATCCAATGCTCAAATCTCCTTGAGTTACGCTTTTTTCATCGCTTATTCTAAAACTTAACGGAATAAATAAGTTCATATTGATTATTCCAGCATGATTATTTTTGATTATAAATAAATTTAGATTGGCATAATATTTTAGCGTCAAAATTATATCTGTATACTCCTTAAAAGATTCACTATTCTTGATGATTTCTTCCGTTTCAGAACTGAAAATAAAAGAAGTCATATTTTTCTCTGATAGCTTCTTAGATACCCCTAATTCAATATGATTATTTACATTATTAGTAGTTAATAGCCTAAAATTCTTAATAGGTTTAAATATAGTCTCCTTGTATATTGAATTATACTCAATAATACCAGCTTTACTCTTCCATTCTCCATCAAGAAATTTCTTATAAGATAAGTTTTCTTTTGTAATTTGAACTTTATCCTCTTCAAGCTTACTTAATTCCATTTCATAAAAAACAAGATATCTTTCATCTTGACTTTCTAAATTAAAAACAAATCTTAATTCTGATGTTAACGAAGTCTGCAAAATATAGTCACCCGTATTTGATGGAAGCTTTTTCCCTGTTAATGCATGTTTAAGAATCCCCATAGCATCAACAAGAGCAGTCTTTCCAGACCCATTTTGACCATAAAGTCCAATTATTTCTGCTTTTTTATTAAAATTATCCTGTTTCATATAGCTTGGAAACATTATAATTCCATTTTCTACATTCTTAAAATTTACTAGTTCTATCTGTTGTAAACGAACAACTGTTTTATACATAAAAGCCACCTCCAATTATATGTATAATAACATATTCGTTAGATTAAGTAAATATTTTTTTGATTTTAGATACATTATGTATCTATTTTTGTATATATTCCATGTTTTTATATTATTATTTCCAATAATATAATTAGTATACTTTATCAGATTTTATGGCTTATTACTATTCAATATATAGATTCTAGCACAAATAGTGCTAAATAAGTCTGCTAGCCAGTTATAAGAACAAATCCAAATATCGTATATCACATTCTCTCTGTCGTCTGCTTTATCTCTTTGATAAAATATATTCTTTGTTATTCCATAAAAAATGTCCTCATGACAGTATTTTTATACTCATACTATCAAAAAGACTTTTCCATGTTAATAACATGCCTAGCATCAATTGCCTTAATCCACCATCTTCTCAATACATATCGCTATAGGCGGACAATTAACCTGATTCACAAAATCGTGAACCAGCACAGAATATTTCTTACAATCCAAAGCCTTAAAATATTCCATAACCGCATCTTTTTCCTCAAAACCGCTGTCCCCTCCATAGTACACCACAATCATTACTATGCCTTCCTTGCATAAAAGCTCTAGGCATTTTTCTATTGCCATTATTGTAGTCTCTGCCTTAGTGCCTATGTTGTGATCTCCCTTTGGCAGGTAGCCCAAATTAAACATTACTGCCTTTATGCCCTTTTGGACATATTTATCAAGGTTTTGGTGTCCGTCTAATATCAGTTCTGCTCTATCTATTACTCCTGCTTCTGAGAGTCTTTTCCTTGTATTATCCAGTGCCAGCTGTTGAACATCAAAGCTGTATACCCTTCCCTTATCCCCAACAAGACTTGCTAGAAACAAAGTATCATTGCCATTTCCCATAGTAGCGTCTACCACAATATCTCCGTGCTGTACCACCTTACCAACTAACTCATGGGATATATGTAAGGAGTTCTTAAGTAACATTTATTACACCTCTCTAGTATCCGTATTTTCCGTTGTACTCAAAAGCGTTCTTTATAAGGTTAATACTTGTATTTTCTTCAGTGCCATCTGTTAATACTTCGATTACATCAAACCTACACATATAATCAAAAATCTTATGCTTGGTCATAAAGAACAACGCAGTCTTTACTATTCTGCTTTGCTTATAATAGCTTACAGCCTCAGAGGGGTTGCCAAAGTTAATGCTTGTTCTGCATTTAACCTCTATAAAAGCTAAAGTATCACCCTCCATAGCTATTATATCCACTTCTCCTACCCTGCAGCTGAAGTTTCTTTCTATTATCCTGTAACCGTTGCTCTCTAGGTAGCTGCAAGCCATATCTTCCCCAAAGGCACCTAGTAATTTATTGTTTCTCATTGCTCTACCTCTTTAGTTTATTCTCTATAGCAGACACAAAAACCAATATCTCCGCTACCACATTAAAAAGCTCACGAGGTATCTCCTGACCCAAATCAAGCTGCAACAATGTAGTGACAAGATCTGCATTCTCAAACAAAGGTACATCGTTTTCTTTTGCTGTTTTTATTATTCGCTCTGCCATTTCACCCTTTCCAAAAGCAGTAATCTTAGGTGCGTCTTCACCCTCTGTGTAAGAAAGAGCAGCCGCCTTCTTTATTATATCCTTCATATCATTACACCTTTATATCCAAATGCATTTTATTTATAGGTGTTGCTGTCATTTCCTCAAGCTCAAGTAGGTTAAACCGTTCATTCATATCAATAACCTGTATGGGGTTTAAAGCATATCCCCTTGCTTCCAATGCATTCTTTAGTCCTTCACCATTACTTATTATCAACTGCTTAAACTCATCCTTTTCAACCTTGAAGGTAACATTAACGTTCCTCTTTGATACCCCTATCAAGCTTTCTATATGTCCTAAGTCCTTAAGGTCTAATGCTATAAGTATTGATGCGTTTTCTGGGTTTATAGTCTTGCTTCTTTTTTTACCGCTAAAAACATATATATCTGCCGTTGTCTTGTTTTCATTGATAAGCAAAGGTATCTGAATATAGTTTATGTTGTTTAAATTTCTTGAAAAATCTAAATTATTCTTTATATCAGAAAGTATTGTTTTATCAGCTTTATCCTCTAGCCCATGCTCTCTAATCAAGGACTCCAGCTTACTGCTGATTTTTATTATATCCTTTATAGTATCTTGAATCAGTTCCTTATCCTGTACAGCCTCTGGTCTTAAAAAAAGCTTCTTGATACTCTGCTTTAGCTCTTTAACATCTACCTTGTCCTGCTCCAAAATCTCTATAAGCTTTTCTAGTTCCTCTAACTGTGCTCCAAGCTTACCTTTGCTGCCTATGTTGTCTACTAAGGCCTTTACTGTAGAAGGAGTTATATCCATATCCTTTGATATTAGATAGGCAGAATGCTCAGGCTTTGCCAAAGATGCGGTTTCAAAAGCCTTTACTATAGTATCTATTAACCTCTCTACCTTTGGTGCTGATTTTTGCATTTCCTCTGTGTCTATGAGCTCTACTAGCTGCTGCAATACCTGTTTTGGTGTGCTTTCTAATACAGGCTGCTTTTCTACTTGCTTTTGACCTGCTTCTACAGTAGCTTTTACTTCAGCTGTAAGGTCTTGTTTCACCTCATTATTTATTATAGCTTTTGGCTGTTCTATATTCTTATCCTTTGGAGCATCATGTAAATCTGGAATATCCTGATTCATCAACGAAAGGGCTTGTTTACCCTGCTCCTCTAATACTACAGCTTGTTTGACAAGCTTGGTAAACTCTGTGTTGTTTATATCCTGTTCTGACTGTAGCATTGACAGTGCATTAACCACATCACCCTGAGCCATTGTCTCCACACTTTTTTGAGTGCTTACTAAATTTAAAATATTTTCCTTAGTTATAGGCATGTTGTATTTTATAAGCAGCTTAGCTGCTTGCAAATTGCTTCCCTCAGGCTTGATATCCAGCTGCTTTAATACCTGTTGGAGTTTTACATCCTCAGTTATCTTTACTGGCTTCTGTTGCTCTGATTTTAACTCAGCAAAAACTTCATCCTGTGTAATATTGCTTATTATAAGCTCAATAGTCTGCCCAGGACTCAGCTCTGCATCTGTCATTAAGGCTGCTGTAAACATTTGTCCAGAAGCAGTTTTTAGTGAAATGCTTTCTCCAAACAGCTCAATTATCTTGCCTCTCACAGAGTCTCCAACCTTTAAATCTGATAAAAAGTCTGCAAGCTGTGGCTTTATATTTGTAATATTTTGTGTAGTTATTCTCATATAATCACTTCTTTTATTTATATATTTTTAGTAAAGCTTCGTCTATGTACAGGCAGCAGTCCATACTTTCTTATACAATCCATATGCTCCTTAGTACCATAGCCCTTATGCTTACTAAAGTTGTACTGTGGGTATATGCTATCATAGGCTGATACGAGCCTATCACGTTCTACCTTTGCAATAATTGATGCAGCGGCAATAGAGACACTTAAGCTATCACCCTTTATTATTCCATGTTGTTTAATATGAACATCTTTGAGAGTTACAGCATCTAGTAACAAATAATCTGGCTCAATACTTAAAGCACATATAGCTTGTTTCATAGCCACATAGGTTGCATTAAGTATGTTTATCTCATCTATAAGCTCCACCTCTGCCATGCCTACTCCTATAGCAAGAGCCTTTGCTTTTATCTCTTCATAAAGATATTCTCGTTTAGCTGGAGACAGCTTCTTTGAATCATTTACACCTGGAATTACTACTCCCTCTCCAAATATAACCGCAGCAGCTAACACAGGCCCTGCTAAAGGTCCTCTGCCTACCTCATCAATACCTGCTACAAGCTTATAACCTTGGCTATGGCATTGTATTTCGAATTCCGTCATGTTATGTAAGCGTTGTATTTCTTTTTCGTCATATTTTATTCTAACTGCCATTTGAATCTCCTTTAATTTATATATAATTTTATCGGCAAGTTCACAGGTAATATATACATGTAAATTTATATATTACACTGCATCTTATATTTCCAATATACAAAAGCATGTACATCATCCTGTACATGCTCATATTATACCATATTCTACTCTTGTTTTTGCTGAGGTAATTCTAATGTAATGTGTCCTATTCTGCCACCTCTAAAATCATCTAGAAGCATTACAGCTACTCTTTTTTTATCGATTTCCCCACCAGCTATAATACAACCTCGTTTCTTACCTATCTGATTGAATAAATCATATATCGAAAGCTCTTTATGTTCATCCTCAAGCTTGTATTTCTCCTTTAGGTTACTAAAATAATCCTGCTGCAATCTTTCAAGTAGCTTAAGTGCCAGCTCATTTACATCAAGTATGTCATCCTTTATCGCACCTGTGAAGGCAAGATTAAAAGCCACCTGTTCATCCTTAAACTTTGGCCAAAGTATACCAGGTGTATCTAAAAGCTCCAGCTCTGGGCTTATCTTTATCCATTGCTTTGCTTTTGTTACTCCAGGTCTATCTCCAGTTTGTGCCACACTTCTACCTGCCATTTTATTAATCAAGGTGGACTTTCCTACATTAGGGATACCAATTATCAATGCTCTTATGGTTTTTACCAACAAGCCTTTGCTTTTCAGCCTATCAATTTTTTCCTTCATCAAAAGCTTTGCTGCATTGGTTACTTCCTTTAGACCTGTTCCTTTTATTGAGTTAACTAGTATAACCTTAGTATTACTGCCGGAGTAGTGCTTAATCCAAAGTCTATTAGCATTCTCATCTGCTAAATCACTTTTGTTTAAAACTATTATTCTTGGCTTATTACCTACAATTTCATCAACATCAGGATTTCTACTGCTCATAGGTATACGAGCATCTACAAGCTCAATAACTACATTTACAAGCTTCAAATCTTCGATTATTTTTCGTTTAGCTTTGGTCATATGACCTGGATACCATTGTATATTCAACGTAACACACTCCGTTCTGTCTGCCTTGAGCTTTTTTATACGAATACTCAAGGTCAGCTTTCTCTTAGTTTTACTCATCTTATGTATATCTTAATAATACCATATTTTTATTATTGCTTAGGAAGGATTTTTAATACAACGCAAAATAAAAAGGGCTGAACGCCCCTTAAATTCTTAGTATCTAATTTCTTTGATTTTAGCTCTCTTGCCAACTCTGCCTCTAAGGTATGTAAGCTTAGCTCTTCTAACCTTACCTCTTCTTACTACTTCAATTCTATCCAACTTCGGTGAATGAACCAAGAAAGTTTTTTCTACGCCGATACCATAAGAAATTCTTCTTACTGTGAAAGTCTCTGTAAGGCCGCCGCCTTGTCTCTTAAATACAGTACCTTCATAAACCTGAACTCTTTCTCTAGTTCCTTCTTTAACCTTAATGTGTACCTTTACAGTATCACCAACATTAAATGCAGGAATATCTTTTCTCAGTTGTTCATTCTCAATAATATTAACTAAATCCATTGGTGTTCCTCCTTCCATCCTAGACGTTCATGTTCTTTGACAGCGGAACGTCCGTTATACCAAAAAGATTATATCACATAGCATTTGCTATTGCAACCATTATTATTTTATTCAAACTTATAGTATATGCGATAGTAATGGAATAGAGGAATCTAGTTTTTTTATTTATTTGTTCCAATAAATAAAACTTTTGAACCCCTAAGGTTACAATAAATATCATCGGTTAATATTTTTATGATTTTGAGTTCTTTATCAATATTTTTTATATAGATAATTTCTGATGCAATCCAACTTTTAGTATTGTAGTTTATTTGAGCGGTAGCTTCTACAATATACGATTTTTCTTTACGGTCAAAGTATACATTTCTTACCCATCTTGTTGTATCAGTAGGATAAGTAATTTTATAATCAACAGTATTTTCTTTAATTTGTCTTAAATCATTTTTATAACCAAGTTTATCATAATTTAATAGTAATAAAGCATCTTTATAATTTTCTTTCAAAAGATTTTCGTAATACTGTGACACTAATTGTATTGCTTCTTTTTCTTTATAATAATCATAATTTCGAGATACTATCGAAATACGATAGTATGATATACAAAATATACATATCATAATAGCCAGTGCAATAGATGTCAAATATTTTTTTCTCAAATTGATGCCTCCTAGTATGTTCAGTGCCTAGCACTTTAGGGTTCTTAGGTTTAACTAATTATACCAATTAAATCATAAAAGTAATATTTTCTGTTTCGTGCTGCTCCATCTGAATAAATAATTTTATTCTCACAAAGCTTATTTAAATAATTATTCAGCGTAGAAGGTGATATATCTAATTCATTGTGAATATTTGCTGTTGTAAAGATCGGATATTTAAAAATCAAGCCTATTACATCAATAAGCGTTGCTGTATTCGTAATTTGGCGTGCTCTACTTACAGTACTTTCATATAATGCATTTACTAGGTCTATCTTTTTTATATTCTTATCTGCTTGTGAAATACATGCATTTAAGAAGAATTCTACCCATTCAGTCATATGTTTTTTAGCTTCACAAAGTTGATGATTATATTCCTCCGGATAGTATTCTTTATCTGGCAAAACAGTTCTTGTATTATTTAACAACGCATAATATTTGTATTTATCCTTTTCAAGACTTTCACTAACAAGGAAGTTGGGCTCATCTATTATATTCACACTATATAAATACAATGGTACTAAAATTCTGCCTGTTCTTCCATTTCCATCGCTAAATGGGTGTATTGTTTCGAACTGTGAATGAAAAAGAGCAACCTTAACAAGCGGCAGATCTTCCGTATTTTCATTTATATACCGTTCTAAATTACTAATATACGTTGGTACTAATTGTGGTTCAGGTGGAATATAGGTTGCATTGTCCAAGGTAGCCCCACGAGGTCCTAGAAAATTTTGAATTGTTCTAAATTCCCCTGCCTCTACACTATTTCCCCCTCTAATATCACCATACATTAATACCATATGGAGCTTCTTTATTAAGGTTCCACAGATTGGATACTTTTCTAATAAAATAGTACCTTCCCTTAAAGCTCTAATATAATTTACAACTTCCAATATATCATTAGTCGCCTTTTTTTCCACTGCTCTATAATTTAGCATTTCATCCATAGTAATTTGAGTGCCTTCAATCTTAGTCGATTCAACAGCTTCTTTAAGCGAAAATAATTCTAATAAATTTGTATGATCAACTTTAGTAGATTTTAACTTTTCATTATAAACAGCAATTCGGGTACCTGCTTCCATGAGTGGAAACATCAAGTGTTGCATATCTAAAAGATTAGATATCGGAAGTTCAAATGGTACAAACGGTTTCTTCTTCATAACATTCTCCTTATATCACTAATTAAATCAGTTAGAACAAAATATATGTCTATTTTGTTCTAACTGATTTAATTATATACTATTACTACAATTTTATGCAACAATTCGAATTATAAAATTCTAATTTTTTACAAATATACTATCCTCAATTTTAACACTATCTATAATTGTTTTACATGCTGGTATCTAATTACTAAAAATCTAAAAAATGTTAGTTTGATTCAACTTGTTCTGGAATCGCACCATGCTCTTCTTCGAGATTTTTAAATATCTTTTTAGCTAGGAGTTTCATAATTCTTTCAGGTACTTTCTTGATAGTGTTAGCCTGTGTATGTGTAATTTAGGTACCTCGTCCCAATCCATCCATTTCTGTTTTATAAATAATACTATCTCTTCTATTCCCGCAAAACCTTTCATTATTAAGTATTTCTTATCAATCTTTTGTTCGCATTTCTAGGCATATTATACAAAACATTGTACTTTTTAAACGACTAAAAAGAGAACAACTTTTTAGCTTATCTTCCATTCCTATTGTGAGACGTGGTGTCTGTCCCCTTTGTCCCTGATTGTTTACATGACAACAATGTGCAGCGTATTATATGGATAATGCGAAGTTAAAGAGACGAGAAAGCTTGTATAACGTTCTTCACACTTAACTCCAGTTCGCTTTGCAGTTTTTTCATGTAAAGCGAACTTCATCATTTTCTTATCGTATGGATGTGATTCATATCAGTATAACAAAAGAATTTGCGATTACCTTTCCATCAGTTTCTGACTCAGCTGTCTGATTGGCCCAATTTGCTTTTCAAACATCAAATCCCATATATCAAGACATTCTTTTGCAATATTTTTGATTTCAGGTATTGTTGAGCCAGCAGTCTCGTCGTATAATCCAATTATCAACTTAGAAATTTCATCTTCTATTCCCCAAATACCTTCATCCCTACCACATTCCTCTTTAATTAAATGATAACTCATTGATAGTATAATATCTTTGTAATTAACCACTGACTTTGATTCTTCTTCAAGATAATTTACAAATGCATGCAATGTTCTGCGGCTTAAACCCGAACTCATTATTTCAATTAAGAAATCCTTATCTCTCTCTAAATCAATAAGATTATCATAAAATAATCTTGAAATCGGCATTTCCAAATCTAATGTACTTGTCTTAAATTTGCGTATCATATTTCTAGCTAATGAGTTAAATTCACCTTTATTGAAATAGATAATAGCCATATGAAGAACTGCTTCGGCTTGTACTTCGCTCATTGTATCCACATCATCCATTATATCGGCAAATTCATTTTTCAGAATAAATATTTCCGATAGACAATAAGCTCCCATTTTAATTAGATCTATGTCTTCGGACTCGAAACAATTTCTTATAATTTTTAATACACGTTCATGATATTTAGGATACAACAAAAAGAGCATGTTTTTTGTATCATGGAAGCCTGCTAACCTGTAATCTTCTTCATATAGGTTTAAAATTTTTTCTGATGCCCAATCTCTTTCAACATTACACGAAGGCCATAATGCGTATAAACTTGCCAATTTTACTGATGGGTTTTCATCTATTGTCAATTTTTCAACTGTATCTTTAAACTGTTCAAACAGAACACTGTCTTTCCATAATAGCCGACCTATCGCTTGAGCAGCATTCCCCCTTACGCAGTTTATTGCATTGCTTTGTAGCATATTAAAACTGTGCATTTCTTTATCTTCATAATTCGTTACATTTGGTTTACCGATTTCTGGATTCTTATGATTAATCGCAATATCCTTAAGAATATCCAATACCTTCTGTGACCATTCCACATTCTTCCTGTTTTCGATAAGTGAACAAATATAATCTGCTCTGTGTGAAGTATAATCATATGGATATCTCAAAATCATTGTTTCTAACATCTCTATCGGTACATTGTCCAAAGCCTTACTATATGCCACCCCACTAAATAAGGAATCAATATATACATCCAAAATTTCCTCCTTATTCGAAAGAACTAGATTTACCATTCTTATCGGTTCTTCAGAAACAGCATTACTAAAACTTCTTGCAAATTCTTCAATAGAACTTTCAATAAATCCACCTGCAACCTCTTTCCAACGGGAATGGTTTTTATGCTTAAGTTTTTTGTTAGTTAAAATCTCTATCCACCTTTTGTTATTTAGTTTTTTCCCCGCAATAGGTGACTTCACACATCCACCATGTCCATCTGAATATTTAAATAAAGTTGTCCCATTAGGGAATTTACGATTTAAAACACGTATTAAGTCTTTTCCATAATGGCTCAATCGATTATAGGGAAGAACCTCGAGAATTTCTTTCTGCAAATCACCCCAAAAACTCCGATATACTTTATAGCCATTTTTTTCTCTATTGTAATCAATTCTACTTCGATATATATCTTTAGCTTGTGGTGATAGATAACTTAAAACCATCTTTTCTAACATAGTAAAAATATCTTCACTACAGTATTTTGAATGCTTTCCTAATATCTGTTTTGTAAGAAATAATTCATCATTATTGCCACTTGTCTTATCAAATATGTTGCTATCAAAGTCACTGCATAAATATGTAATCACTACATCACTATATGTCTCTGGTAATCGATATAATCCATCCAATATAATTTCATTTAATAAATCATTGCCTTTACCCATGAATTCTTTATAACGTTCCAAAAATATTTCTGGTTTTAAGGCAATGATTGCTGCGTTTGCTTTCCTAATAATTTGAATACAAGCCCTTTCAAGACCCCTTTCATGAAAATATCTTCCAGACCAATCACTGAAGGATCGCATTTCGTCCTTTTCCGTAGGAATGTATGGCAATAATAAATTTATAACCTCCATTCCATTTTTAATTAGAATTTCAGAGTCTTCATATAAAAATTCTTCTTCATATCTATAAATGTTTTTCTCTTTACCTTTAATTTTATTTTCCAATAAAAATGCCAATAGTCGTATTGTTCTCATTTCACAATTTTTGAGCATCGACTTAAAGTCAAGATATACATCAGCCATTTGCGGATACCTGTCATAAAATCTCATTCGCAATTCAAATAACTCATCCGTATCTTGATTTATATCATGTAAAAAACATCTTGAGAATTTATTATCATCTTCTTGTGAGTTAAATGCATACTTTTCAATGAATGCAATATCCTCAATTTCATAGTCTGGGCTCATACTTCTAAGTAAATTGAAGACAATATCTTTTTTTTGCAGATTGTTAAACCATTTATCTAAAACACCATATTGTCTAAGCAGCCTAATGTATTTAGGCCTAGAGAATATAACGTTATTTATAATATTATTACCATATATTTTGTTTTCACAGTTATTTATAATAAAACATTGTATATTTTCATCTAAAATATCTATTTGATTTAATACCTCAAAGAAAACGAATTTAACAAAATATCTAATTTGCTTTGCCTCAAACATCTTTTGACCTGCATTAATAAAATCCTGGCTATCGAATTCAGATAAATTTTCCATAAACATTTGCACTTGATATCTTTTTCCAGGAGTTTGTTTTTCTTTGCTTCCAATAATATCTGCAATATCTTCACCATCATAATATCTCTTAAGCATCTTTTCGGCCAAAAAAGAGTCTAATATTGATTGATGAGCAAAAGAGGCTTTATTACCTTGAATTATTAAGAAAGCATTTGAAGATAAAAAATCTAAGCATGATTCATTGACACTTAATATATTCAATGGAATACATATTCTACCTAGGTTTTCTAGTAAGGTCACCATTTTTTCTTTAGTAACATTTAGATCAGTTTCACTTAATCCATATTTAAAACATTTTTCGGACAACTGCCCCCACCATTTTGATACCAAATGACTTGCGGTAGAACATTCAGCATATTCTTTGCTTGGATCTAATCGTTGCCAAATATATAAATTACTTGGAATCCTTAGTAACTCTTTCAGTTTACTTGTTAATTGCTCATAACGCTTTCCAACAATATCCTTTACTATTCTCTCATCCAATTCATTAACCTGAACTTTATTCCATTGAATAACTTCCTCTTTTGTATCAATTTTTTTAAATAATGATTTAATATTATTATCATTTTCCAAGTCATAGGTTCGACACACAAAAACGACAGATATCTTATATTTTCTTTCAAAATTCAATCTCTCTACTTGATTTATAATCTGAGCACATACTAATAAAGAATCTCTGGAGTGTGCTTGAGTCCAACGTAGAACATCCAACTGATCTAAAATAATTACTGCTCTTTCATTTTTAGAAATACTATGAATACAATGAGCTATAGAAGCAGGTAAGCCTAAATCTTTGCCCCATTTCTCTGCTGTTCCATTTGGGATACGTTTATCCAATTTAATTGCCAAATATGGTATCGTATTTTCTTGACAATAATTGATAATGTCTACTGTACATCCACTTTTCCCTCTTCCAGCTTTTCCATGTATTATTAGAGAATCCCCTGAATCTATTATTTTTCTAAATATAGAAAATTCTTTTCTCTTAATTAACCCATTGTCTAGCAGAATAAATGCTTCTTTATATTCCTGATTCAATTCCTCTAACATAGGCATGATACGTTCATCAGTTGCAAGATTTTTAAACCTTATATTTTTTCCTTTTAAAAAAGTGTACAAAACGGACTGGTTAATTGTTTTTCCCAAAATATTCCCATCTACTATCCAAGCAATAAATGTATCATATATTTTTTCTTCATTGCCTATTAACAAATAACTAATTTTGGATAAAATCAGTTCTTTTAATTCTGTATCTGGAAATTGACGATATGCTATTCTATTTAAATAAGAAACACATTTTATTAAGTCCAAATCTTGTTCCGGATTTATCTCCATCACTTTGCAAAATTTTTTAAAGAAATCAGCAAATTCTTTGCTAGCATTAAGTATTTGGTTATTATAAAAATCTTTAGGATTTTTACTAGTATTTTTTGCTCTTTCAATTAAATCCTCTAACAATGTGAAAGCTAAAGGCGAGACTAAAGCAACAGTATTCAACTCATCTCTATCCAATTGATACTTCCAATTCGTGAAGATTCCTTTAGCATTAGCAGTTCCATAATCCCAGCATTCTTTACTCCCGTTTCTTCCTTTACATTGCTGACCTTCTCTGCTGCCATTTTTTTGGCCAATCCAGATGTCAACACCACGTTCATCGTCACCAAGAGCTTCCAAAATAATATAATCTAATTTTTCATCCAAGACTTTCATCATCTGGTATATTACCCATCTAATTTCAAACCTATTTCCACGTTTATCAGCTCTGCCCCCCAATTCATTGGGCATATCAAACACCTCCCAATTTATTTCTAAACAAAGATAGGGGACAGGTTACTCGTCCCAATCCATCCATTTCTGTTTTATAAATAGTACTTTTTCTTCTATTTCTGCAATATATTTCATTGCTTAGAATTTCTTGTCAATCCCAAGTTCGCATTTCTAGGCATATTATACTAAACATTGTACTTTTTAGCTTAT
>JBAVGO010000047.1:0-14254 GCA_049684915.1 Lutisporaceae bacterium
TTGTATCATCTGTATCTAGCTCAGCTTTTAATACTACTAGATTATTGTCTATAGCATAGTTAGCTATATTTTCTGCTGTTGCCTTATCCATTTCATCAACAAATGTAACTGTTACTGTTGTATTTGCAGAAACTGTTACTGTAGGAGCTGCTGGAGAAACTGTATCTTTAGCCATACCACCGAAGTAACCTGTTGCCTTATCCATTAGGTTACCAGCTATGTCAGCTGCGTTTTGAACTGTTATAGTATAGATTGTTCCTACTGTTTGTGCTGATGTTGTAAGTGTTACAATTTTCTTTGTTGAATCTAATTCAGCCTTTAATACTGTTAAACTATTGTCTATAGCATAATTAGCTATATTTTCTGCTGTTGCCTTATCCATGTCTTCAGCAAATGTAACTGTTACTGTTGTATTTGCTGAAACTGCTACTGATGGAGCTGCTGGCTTTGTTGTATCAATAGCTAATGCAACTATATTCTTTGATACTGTGCCAACTGTTACAGTATAAGGAGTAAATGGAGTTAATGCTTCTGTAGTAACTGTTACTACCTTACCATCTGCACTTAGTGCAACATTGTTAACTGTCATTGCTTTACCAGTTGAATCTTTTACAATTATAGTGGAAGCTACTGGAGCTACAGTGATTGCATTTTCAAGAGTTATCTCAAACTTATTGTTTGTTATAGCCTTTGCTGCAGTCATAACCACTGCTACTGGAGTAACATATACGCCAGCTGCTATTGCTGCTTGAGAGCTGATAATACCAGCATCTACAAGTGAAGCTGCAAGAGTCTTTTCAGAATTTTTTACGTTAGCCTTTAAAGCTTCGATTGTAGCTGTAGCTACATGAGCAACTGTGAAGTTAGTAACGCTAGCAACCTTTGATAAACCAAGGTCAGCTGCGAATTCAAATATTTCAGCATATGTGAAATCTCCGATTACGTCAGTTGTAGCTTGCTTGTAACCAAGAGCTTCAAGCATTACCTTGTAATAATCTTGTGCTTCAATTTCTGCACTAGGGTCGAACATATTGTCGCCCTTACCTTGCCATCCTAATTCTGGGTTAGCTTTTAGGTAAGCCATTATATTTCTGCCACCTACCCATACTTCTGTGTTAGCATCAGCAAAGTTTAC
This sequence comes from Lutisporaceae bacterium, assembly GCA_049684915.1. Taxonomy (GTDB): domain Bacteria; phylum Bacillota; class Clostridia; order Lutisporales; family Lutisporaceae; genus GWB2-37-7. The sequence goes on from JBAVGO010000047.1 coordinate 1,136, forward strand.
TGTGCTTGTATAAGCAAGAGCATCATTTTCAAGACCCTTAAGTCTTAAGAAAAGGATAGCTGCTTGTAATCTGTCTGGAGCTGTTGCTAAATATTGATTTGTAACACCAGCTGAAGTGTCGCCTTTTAACATGCCTAGTGTAACGGCTGCTTGTGCGTCAACTGGAAGAGCTTCTTCTGCAAATGCGACAGTAAGTGTTGAAAATACCATTGCAAATGCAAGAACTAGTGCAACTAGTTTCTTACTCATCTAATTTCTTCCTCCTTGATTCTTTTATTTTGTTGTAATTTTCTGTAAAAATTGTTTCATGGTTAGTTAGGTAATTTAGTTTCTAATCAATTTATCCACTATCCTATGGTGGCCACCATATCGAACTAGGTAGTAGAAGATTGATTATTTGCTTTGTCTGTTTACATAATTCGACACTGATTACAGGATTCCTTCCAACGTAACAATACTGTAATCATCTGTAATGTGTGTGTAATAATTGTGTGACATGTGCGAATTATGTAAACAGCACGGCACGTGTTTTATTATATTAGAGATTATACATAAATGGAAGTATATATATTTTGAAATAAATGAAAAATATTACATTCGACATATTTCTATTTAGTGTTTCCAACGTAAATTTTCAATAATTTGTGAACATATCATGAAAAATTACGTCTTAAGCTATATAAAGGAGGAAACGGAAAGACTATACAGAATATAGTAATGAAAATGTACAAATTATAAGGAGGAGAAAATGAAAAATATAAAAAGAAGTATAATATTGTTGCTAGTTGCAGCTATGATTTTATCATCCGTAAGCTCTGCGTTTGCAGATACTAATGATATTAAATTCACTGATATAAGTAATAGCTGGGCAAAACAATACATTATTAATGTATATAATAAAGGCTTGATGGGCGGATTTTCTGAAACGATTTTTAATCCACAAGGAAATGTTACCAACTTTCAGGTGTTGACAACTATAGCAAGAATGACTAAGGCAAAAGACAAGTATGACCTTGCTGCTTTGGCTGAAAAATATAAGGGTAATTTAAATAATGTACCAGACTATGCAAAACAAGAAATAGCTTATAGTTTGGAAGCAGGAATTATTACTGTTCAGGATTTAAGTGCTTTAACTCAAACCACATCAGCATCAAAGCAGATTGCATGTAGATATTTGGCAAAAGCATTAGGCTCAATCTATGACCCTGATAAGCCTATAGTATTTCTTGGCTTTACTGATGCAATGTACATAAATAGGGAAAATAAATCCTATATAAAGGATCTTATAGATTTAGAAGTTATAGACGGAACAGGTGATGTTAGTGGCAAGTTTAACCCTGATAGTACGCTTACAAGAGAAATATTTGCAAAGATGCTTGATATAACAAGTGATAAATATGGAGTAGGACAGCCAACAATACCGCCTGTTATTATAAATCCAACACCGCCACCTGTTATAGAGACTCCAAATTATACAGGTACAGTAGAACAAGTAATAATTGAGTATGGAGTAATAGTATTTCAAATAAAGGGTACAAACAATGTAATAAGCAAAAAGGATTTTACTGTAGCTAACGATATCAAATGTACAATAGACGGAGTGGAAAGTGCCAATTATTGGAAAATTAAAAATGGAGATAAAGCGTCTATATATCTTAATAAGGATGGAAAGGTATCAAAGCTCATAGTAGACAGTAAAATTAAGAAGTTTACAGGGACTATAGAGAGCATTCTTATTACTGACAAACTGGAGCTGCACATAAAGCTTCAGAATGGTGAAATAAAAATCTATTATATGACTGACAAAACAATAATAATTAAGAATAAGAGCACTGTAAAATACGACTATTTAAAAGCTGGAGATAACGTCGCTATAATTGTAGAAGATATATATGTAACAGATATCAATGCAGACAGCGTTATTATAAATGACGCTGGAATAATAGAGTCAATCATATATACAAAAACGGCGGCGCCAAGGATAACTATGTTTGACTACGAGGGCAACAAGAAGGAATACTTTATAAGAAAAGATTTAGATATACAAAACATATTGATAGCAGGCAAATTCTCTGTGGTTTATGACTTAAGACCAGGAATGCATGTAAAGGTTGATTTGGAAAGTGATGAAATCGTTAAGCTGGTTACAACCAAAACTGAAACTAGTGACAAGTTTGACGGTACTATAAAGTACATAAATTCAACTCTTAAAATAATTACTATAACTCAATATGATAGCACTCAGCAAAAAGAAATAGAAAAGAGAATATTAGTTGGTAATGCTGAAATAACAAACTTAAGTCTTGATAAGCTAACCTTGACTCATTTAAGAGTAGGAGATCAGATTACAATATTTGGTTCAGAGGACATAGATAAAATAAGTGCTACCCTTATAATACTTAACAATTAGAGAATATTAAAGCAGTAGCATGTGTCATATAGAGGTGACATATGCTACTGTTTTTGTGAATGATAATCTTTTTTGCAACATAGATGTAAATGAAAAATATATATATTAGTAGGAACAGCACATAGGGTGATATATATAGCTGGTACATATTGAGGCTTGGGAGGATTTTTATGGATTATTTGGAGAGATATAAGGAGTGGCTTACACAGGATATATTTGATCAATCCACAAAGAACGAGTTAAAAAGCATAGAGAATAATACTAAGGAAATTGAGGATAGGTTTTATAAGGATTTGGAGCTTGGCACAGGGGGTTTAAGAGGAGTTATTGGTGCTGGCACAAACAGAATGAATAAATATACTGTAGGAAGAGTTACACAAGGCTTGGCTAACTATTTAAATAAGAAGAGCATCAAGCTCAAGACTCCAAGTGTAGTAATAGCCTATGACTCTAGAAGATTCTCTAAGGAGTTTGCGGCTGAAGCGGCGTCAGTGTTAAACGGTAATAATATAAAGGTATATCTCTTTATAGAACTGCGTCCTACCCCTGAGCTTTCTTTTGCAGTAAGACAGCTGCAAGCTACTGCAGGCATAGTTATTACTGCCAGTCACAACCCATCGGAGTATAACGGATATAAGGTATACTGGAGCGATGGAGGACAGATAGTATATCCTGTAGCAGAAGAGCTTATGAAAGAAGCAAACTCTATAACGGACTATGGAGATATAAAGGCTATGAACCCTGAGCTTGCCAAGACAAAAGGACTGCTTCAAGGTATAGGTAAGGACATTGATGACATCTATATAGAAAAAGTAAAGACAATAGCTTTAAATCCTTCTGCTGCAAGCTCTCTAGGACAGGACTTATGCATAGTATATACACCGATTCACGGTACCGGAAATATACCTGTGAGAAGGGTGTTATCCGAAATGGGCTACACAAATGTTGTTGTAGTACCTGAGCAGGAGTTGCCGGACAGCAATTTCTCCACAGTTAAATATCCTAATCCCGAGGAGCAAGAAGCTTTTCACCTTGCAATAAAGCTTGCAGAGGAGAAGAATGCTGATGTGATAATAGGAACAGACCCTGACTGCGATAGGGTTGGAGCTGTGGGAAGAGATAATAAAGGGAAATATGTGGTGTTTACAGGCAACCAAACAGGAGCCTTGTTGATAGATTATATTCTATCCTCCCTTAAGGAGCAGGGCAGACTAAGCAAAAAGAGTACAATTGTAAATACTGTGGTCACAGGCAAACTGGGGGAGGCAATAGCTAAGAGCTACGGAGTAACTGTAATCTCTGTACTTACAGGCTTCAAATATATAGGTGAGAAGATAAAGGAGTTTAAAGAGGCAGGGGATCGTGAGTTTATCTTTGGTTATGAAGAAAGCTATGGATATCTTGCAGGAGATTTTGTAAGAGATAAGGATGCAGTTATAGCCTCTATGCTTATTTGTGAGATGACCGCATTTTACAAAAAAAAGAATATGAGTCTCTATGACAGACTGATTGAACTATATGAAGAGTATGGCTACTTCAAAGAAGGCTTAGGCTCTATTGAGTTCAAAGGTAAGGATGGCATGGAAAGCATGAGAAGCGTTATCAATAAAATAAGGCAAAACCCCATAGTAAGCCTAAATGAAGTAAAAGTTATTGAATTTAGGGATTATATGACTTATAAAGGAGAGATAAAGCTTCTTGAAGAGAATATGCTAAGCTTCATACTAGAGGATAATTCCTGGTTCGCCATAAGGCCTTCAGGCACTGAGCCTAAGCTAAAGCTTTATTACTCTGTGACAGGAAATAGCATGGAGGATGCCGATATAAGACTGGAGAACTTAAAGCAAGCAATATTGAGAACAATTAATCCTACACATAATATATTGAACAAACCTGAATAATTCTATATAATCTAAGATAATATTACATTTTAGGAAATGCTTACACCTATGGAAAAAGAGGAGGATATCTTTGATGAAAAAACTAATAATAACAGCATGCCTTACAGGTGCGGAAGTTACAAGAGATTTGCAGCCTAACCTTCCCATAACACCTGAGGAAATTGCTGATGCTGCTTACGATGCATGGAAGGCAGGAGCATCCATAGCTCATATACATGCAAGAAAGGCAGATGGTACTCCTACACAGGACAAAGAGGTTTATGGAGAGATTAAGAAAAAGATAGAGGAGCGCTGTGACATCATATTTCAACCTTCCACAGGAGGTGCGGTATGGCACTCCAAAGAGGAAAGAATTCAACCTGTATATCTAAAGCCTGAGATGGCATCCCTAAGCACAGGCACATGCAACTTTGGACCTGAAGTATTTATGAATACAGAAGAGTATATGGAAAGCTTTGCAAAGATAATTATGGAAAACGGTGTGAAGCCTGAGATAGAAATATTTGAAAAAGGCATGATTGATAATGCTATGAGGCTGGTAAAAAAAGGCTTGCTCAAGCTGCCTATACATTTTGACTTTGTACTTGGTGTGCCAGGAGCTATGCCAGGAGAAGCAAGTGACTTGATGTATCTGGTATCAAGCATTCCACAGGATTGTACTTGGACTGCTGCAGGTATAGGAAGGTATGAGCTTCCACTGGCAGTTATGGCAATAGTGATGGGCGGTCATGTAAGAGTGGGCTTTGAGGATAATATATATTACAAGAAGGGTGAAGTAGCTACTTCAAATGCACAGCTTGTAGAAAGAATTGCAAGAATCTCAAGAGAATGTGGCAGAGAGGTTGCAAATCCAAGTGAGGCAAGGAAGATACTGGGCATAAAAAAGTAGTTTTGTAAATTTATGACGTAACTTGCGATAATTAGGTGAAGAAACTTTACTTACTTTAAGAGGATTTTTCTGTGTTATGTAGAAATATTATATATCTGGGGGGAAAAAATAATAATGGAGGTGACACTATGCTTTTTGATACAAATATCGGCGTAGCTGTTAGATGTACAGATTGTGGCAAGCTGATAACAAAGGAAATATCTCTCTTTGACCTATCAAAAAGTGGTGTATATGAAGTGCGGTGTAGCTGCGATAGAGTAATTCTTACTATTAAGAGCACCAACTGCAAAAGCTTCCGTGTGTACATACCTTGTATAGTTTGTGAGAAGGATCATTTATATATGTTTGATTCTAGACAAACCTTACTAAACAAGGTGAAGATACTATCATGTCCAGCAAGTCAGATGGACATAGCCTTTGTAGGGAATAAGACTATGGTAGAGGAAGTTGCACAGAAGCACGAAAAAGATTTACAGGAGCTTATAAACGTATTAGAATTGTAAATGTTATTTATTGTGGCACGGGCTTCAATACTCGTGCCATTTTATTTGTATTTATTGCATTTTATTTTTTAAACTGGAAATAATTCAGTAAAGGGGTGATTGTTAGTTGAATGAACTAATGAAAAAGAGTATGAACGATTTGCGAGAAATGGCAAAATCCATGGGGATAAAAAGCTATTATAAATATAAAAAAGAAGAATTAGTAAAAGAAATATTAGATATAATACAAAAAGCAAAGATAGAACAAGGAATTATAAAAGAAGAGGTAGTTCAAGCTGATACTAAGGAAACGCAGCAGTCAGATGAAGCAAAGCCTGATGCTGAAAAGCAAGAAGAACAAAAACCTCTAAGTGCAGTAGAGAAAAAGTTCTTTGAAGGCAAGGATGTAGAGAGAGGTGGAAAAGCAGACGGAGTATTAGAAATCCTGCCTGACGGCTTTGGTTTTCTAAGGTCTGACAACTACCAATCAGGAGATAGAGATATTTATATATCACCATCGCAGATAAGAAGGTTTAATCTAAGAACAGGAGACAAAGTAACCGGCATTACAAGAGCACCAAAAGAAGGAGAAAAGTTTCAGGCACTTCTTTATGTACAGGGAGTAAATGGCGACAATCCAGAAACTGTAATAAGACGACCATATTTTGAAGATCTCACACCTATTTATCCCATTGAACAATTAACCTTAGAGACAGAGCCTATGGAATTATCAACTAGGCTTATTGATTTGCTTGCACCAATAGGCTATGGTCAGAGAGGTATGATTGTATCACCTCCAAAGGCAGGAAAAACTATTCTTTTGAAAAAAATCGCCAACAGCATTGCTAAAAATTATCCTGAAGTAGAACTGATAGTTCTGCTAATTGATGAAAGACCTGAAGAAGTTACTGATATGAAGCGCTCAATAAAAGGAGATGTAATATATTCTACCTTTGATGAGATGCCGGAGAACCATTGTAAAGTAGCTGAAATAGTGCTTGAAAGAGCTAAGAGACTAGTGGAACAAAAAAAGGATGTAGTAATACTGCTTGACAGTATAACCAGACTTGCCAGGGCTTATAATCTTACTATAGCACCTACAGGACGTACACTATCAGGAGGACTAGATCCCGGAGCCTTGTATAGACCAAAGAAATTTTTTGGTGCTGCCAGAAAAATAGAAGAAGGTGGCAGCTTGACTATACTTGCTACAGCCTTGGTTGATACAGGCAGTAGGATGGATGACGTTATATTTGAAGAATTCAAAGGCACAGGCAACATGGAAGTGCATCTAGACAGAAAATTGTCCGAGAAGAGAATATTCCCTGCAATAGATATGAACAGATCAGGCACGAGAAGAGAAGAAATGCTTCTAACTCCCGAAGGCTACGAAGCTATATTATCCATTCGAAAGGCTTTTAGCAGCGGCTCCAATTCTGACGTTACTGAATTCCTGATTAATAAGATTATTGCTATAAAGACAAATGAAGAGTTTATTGAATTTATTAGACATGCTAACTTTTAATAAAAAACAATTGCAAACCAATAAATTCTATGATACAATAATGGAGGTTTCTATTTATTAGATTGAATTAACGTGCACAAAGACAGTAAATACTACGTAAAGAATACATCCTGTGCATTGCAAAATAAAACAGTGGGAACAACTATGTAATATGACAATCCATGAAATTTGGGATATTGTCGTTTTAGCTATACATATGCTAAACAGAAAGAGGTGAATAAGATGAAAGAAGGAATTCATCCAAAATACGGCAAGGCTGTTATAAGATGTGCTTGTGGAGAAGCAATTGAAACTGGTTCTATTAAGCCAGAAATCAAGGTTGAAGTTTGCTCCAAGTGCCATCCTTTCTTCACAGGAAAGCAAAAGCTTCTTGATACAGGTGGACGTGTTGACAGATTCAGGAAGAGATACAATCTTGAAACGAAGGAAGAATAATAATTGAGGTTAAAGCTAATTGCTTTAGCCTCTATTTATATGTTTTTCTCTAATTTTGCACTACAAGTAAATGAGGGGGAAGGGTAATGTACGGTCCTAAGAATCACGGCTGGATTGAGGCAATTGTTGGATCCATGTTTAGCGGTAAAAGTGAGGAGCTTATAAGAAGAATCAACAGAGCAAGAATTGCTAAACAAAAAGTACAAGTTTTTAAGCATAGCATTGATGACCGATATGCCGTTGACCAAGTTGTATCACATGATGGAGCCAAAACGGAAGCAATTAAAGTTGCTAAGGCAAAAGACATACTCAAGTATTTGGATAAAGAAGCTTTTGTAATTACTATTGATGAGGTTCAGTTCTTTGACCAAGAAATTGTTGATGTGTGTGTAAAGCTGGCAGATCAAGGGAAACGAGTAATTGTAGCTGGACTAGATCAGGATTTTAGAGGAGAACCCTTCGGGCCGACACCTGCTTTAATGGCGGTGGCTGAATTTGTTGATAAGATGCAGGCTATTTGTATGATCTGTGGAAATCCTGCAACACGCACCCAAAGATTGATAGACGGAGTACCTGCTTCCTATGATGACCCGGTTATACTGGTTGGGGCAAAGGAGAGCTACGAAGCTAGGTGCAGGAAGTGCCATGAGGTTCCGGGTAAGGACAAGCTATAAGTGACTTTGTATATACTAGCCCTTCTGAAAAGCTTCAGAAGGGCTAGTTTTGTGATGCATAAGCATGTTTATTCAATAATAGAAGAAAAGAATGGGTTTGCTGATTTAAGCAGCTCTAAAACCTCACTATTATCTGCAGTAACTTTTATATTGGCACCGTGCCCTGTAACTAAGCGGGTAAGCTCTAAAATTTTGTTTATTATTGCTTGCTCAAAATATCGACTATTGCTTAAATCTAAAATAACGGTCAAGGACTTTATAAACAAAAATCCCTGGATAATCATGTTTAGAGACTGGAAGTTCTCTAGTTGTATGCTACTTGCAAGTGTGATATTTAGCTGGTTTACCTTGCTCTCAATAGTAAAGGGAAAGAGAGCAGCTTCTGTATTAGAAGTTTCAGAAGGTACTTCGTCATTTAACTCAACAATAAATTTGTCTATGTCATCCATGGTGGAGACGATCTCGTTAATTTCATTATCTTTATTATCTTCATTATTGCTTTGTTGAGCAGTAATTTTTTCTAGAGCTTCTGCATTCCTTAGAACTTCATTTACTACTTTAATTACCTTGTCAACAGTAAAAGGCTTTATAATGTAATGCTTCGCTCCGTTTTGGATTGCTGACAACACCATTTGTTTCTGATCTAAAGCACTAATCATAATAATGTTGGCATCAGGATAATATTTAATAATCTTCTTAACTGCGTCTATACCATCTAGAATAGGCATAGTAATATCCATAGTCACCAAATCCGGTAAAAGCTTTTCGTAATCTTTGTAAGCCGATTCTCCGTTGGCTGCTTCTCCGACAATCGTATGACCAGCCTTAGTAAGAATGGTTGATAGATTTCTTCTCATTATTGAGGAATCGTCAACTACAAGTATCTTTGCCATGGAGTCCTCCAATATAAAAATGTTTAGTGCAAAACATATAATTAGTTTTATAAATTATATTTTATCATAATAAGAAGTAGTTTTAAATAAGGATAATATTCGGCTTATAATAAAGGTTTTGAAAAGGTTCAGATAAGTGTAAGTAATCTTGAAAAATTCCAAAAAGAAGGATATACTATTATATATATAAGAAAAAGCTGCTTGAAATTAGAAGTCAAGTAATTAAGTGGAAAGTGAAAGGTAAGAGGATGAATATTTTAAATACCGAAAAGAAATTTACACCAAAGTCTGTTGGAGGACAGGCAGTTATTGAAGGCGTTATGATGAAGGGTGCACGCAATATTGCAATAGCAGTAAGAAAGCCTGATGGAGAGATAACGTTAAAAAAGCAGGATTTAAAGATGAATAGAAGTAAAATAAATAAAATACCTATACTAAGAGGTGTATTTGCTTTTATAGATTCTATGGTACAGGGAGTTCAATCACTCATGTTTTCTGCAGAGTTTTATGAAGAAGAGCCAGATAAGCCAGAGTATAAGGATAAAAAACAAAACGTCTTTGAAAAATTTATGGAAACTAATTTTATTTGGATATCCGTTGCTTTGTCTTTGGCTTTTACAGTGTTTTTTTTCATACTCCTTCCTACTGTGGCAGTAGATTATTTTGGACGCTTCTTCAAAAGCACAATTATATTAAATCTTTTAGAAGGAGTTGTGCGTATAGGAATATTTGTAATATATATTGTAGCAATCTCCAACATGAAGGATATCAGAAGAGTATTTGAATACCATGGTGCAGAGCATAAGACTATATTTTGTTATGAGTATGGTGAAGAGTTGATTGTGGAAAATGTAAGAAAGCATGGAAGGCTGCATCCTAGATGTGGTACCAGCTTCTTGTTTATTGTAATGATTATAAGCATATTGATGTTTTCAATGTTTGAATGGTCCAGCCTTTTTTATAGAATAGCTGTAAGACTTTTGATGCTTCCAGTAGTAGCAGGAATATCCTATGAGCTGATAAAGTGGGCAGGCAGAAGCCAAAGCAGGCTTGCTCGAATATTGTCAACACCAGGTATGTGGCTACAGAAAATTACTACTAGAGAGCCTGATGACCAGCAGATAGAAGTGGCAATTGAAGCTCTAAAAAATGTTTTGGTAGAGGATCCGGAGGCGGACAATTGGTAGCCTCTACTATTAAGGCTGTGTTGCAGTCGGCGGTAAAAAGTTTCAAAGAATGTGAGTACTTAAGTCCAATACTTGACGCAGAACTGCTTTTACTACATGCATATAGGCTCAATGATATAAATATGAATAAAATTAAGCTAATTACAAATTACAATGATGTGGTTCCGCAAAGTGTATATAGTATTTATATTGATTTTGTACAGCAGAGAGCTGAGGGTAAGCCGATACAATATATTACTAAGGTTCAGGAGTTCATGGGACTAGAGCTTTCTATATCACCTGGGGTACTCATTCCAAGGGCTGATACCGAGATAATAGTAGAAAAGCTTATTGAGCTTGCTGATAAGGATAATGTTATTAGTATTGTGGATATGTGTACGGGTTCTGGGGCTATCGCTTTAAGCTTGGCTTACTATTTACAGAACGCTAAGGTTACTGCTGTGGATATATCGGATGCCGCACTAAGCTGCTGTAGACAGAATATTGCAAAGCTTAAACTGCAAGACCGAGTTGAAGCGGTAAAAAGCAATCTATTTGAAGAATTGAAAAATAAAGCTTTTATAAATAATATAGATATGATTGTATCAAATCCTCCATATATACCCAAAGGTGATATTTCTAATCTCTCAATAAGTGTAAGGGAATATGAGCCTAGTCTCGCATTGGATGGAGGCTTGGACGGACTGAATTTTTATAGGGAAATAAGCAGGAATGCCTCAACTTATCTAAAGAGTGGAGGAATACTTGCTTTTGAAATAGGCTACAATCAAGGACAGGATGTCATGAATATAATTAAGGAGAGCGGAAGTTGGTATGATTTAGAATGTTATAAGGATTTGGCAGGTTTGGATAGATGCATAATTGCACATTATAAATAGAATTACTATGAAGAACAGGGAGTGATAGTATGATAAATAAGCTTCAAGCTTTAGAAGATAAATATGAAGATCTGAGTCACAAGATAAGTGACCCGGATATAATTAATGATCAGGCTCAATGGCAAAAGCTTATGAAGGAACATGCAAGTCTTGAGGAAATTGTAACAAATTTTCATAATTACAAGACTGCACTGCAAGGTATAGAAGACTCAAAGGCTATGCTAAAAGATGACATTGACAAGGAATTTGAAGAAATGGTGAAGCTGGAGTTAGAAGAGCTTCAGAATAATAAGGAGTCCTTAGAGCAGAAGCTTAGGGTATTGCTACTACCCAAGGATCCAAATGATGATAAGAGCGTAATAGTTGAAATAAGAGGTGCAGCCGGCGGTGAGGAAGCGGCATTGTTTGCAGGAAGTCTTTTCCGTATGTATACTAGATATGCAGAAAGACAAGGCTGGAAAATTGATATATTAAGCTCTAATGCCACTGACATAGGCGGCTACAAGGAAGTTATTTTTGAAATAGAAGGTAAAGGAGCCTATAGCAAGCTAAAGTACGAAAGCGGTGCTCATAGAGTACAGAGAGTGCCTGATACAGAAGCAAGTGGAAGAATACATACTTCAACCTCTACGGTAGCAGTGCTTCCAGAGGCGGAAGATGTGGAAGTGGAAATTAACCTGAATGATTTGAGAATTGACGTTTTTAGATCCAGTGGACACGGTGGACAAAGCGTTAACACCACAGACTCTGCGGTAAGAGTAACACATCTGCCAAGTGGTTTTGTGGTTTCCTGTCAGGATGAAAAATCTCAGCTAAAGAACAAGGATAAGGCTATAAAGGTTCTGAAGTCTAGGTTACTTGAAGCAGAGACTGCGAAACATAATGCGGAGATAGCCAACGATAGAAAGAGCCAGGTAGGTACAGGGGACAGAAGTGAGAGAATCAGAACCTACAACTTCCCACAGGGTAGAGTGACTGATCACAGAATAGGGCTTACAATATATCAGTTGGACTCCTTCATGGATGGAGACATAACGGAGATGATTGAAGCGTTAAATACCAGTGCACAAGCTGAAAAGCTGACTAACGCAGGATTATAATAGTAATAAATGAGGGCAGACACATAGGTCTGCCCCTACATATGTATTGAAATATTGCCATCGAATGGGACGACCTATGTGTCGTCCCATTCATGCTATCTCATGCAATAATTCTTCTATAAATGTTTTCTCTGAATATAATTAACAGAGAATTAAACTATATGTACCATTTATGGAGGTATTAATGTGAATAGACTTGCTGCAGTTACAATTATAGGTTTTTTATGTGGGATGGTTGGAACAGGTATGGGTGGCTTTCTCACAATGCTCCTAAAGAGTCCCACTAAGCGGTTTATGTCGGTGCTTCTCGGCTTTACCAGCGGGGTAATGCTCTCAGTTGTTTGCTTCGATCTTCTGCCAGAAGCCTTTAAGCTTGGCAGTGTATGGTTAAGCTTTGTGGGGATGACAATTGGAGTAGGACTCATCCTATTTATTGATGAACTAATGCCTAGTGAGTTTTCTATTTCTAAAAATGCTAGAAATGGAACAGATATAGCATATGGCTTTATAAAAAGTGGTATACTGCTAGGCATAGGCATTGCGATACATAATTTCCCAGAGGGATTGGCTGTAGGTTCAGGCTTTGCCGCTAACGATTCCTTAGGCTTGGGCTTAGCAATAGTTATAGGATTCCATGATATGCCAGAGGGAATTGCAATGGCAGCTCCTTTGAGGATGGGAGGCATAAATAAGTTCAAAATACTTTTGTATACTATTCTTGCAGGTATACCTATGGGAGTTGGAG
>JBAVGO010000048.1:0-9246 GCA_049684915.1 Lutisporaceae bacterium
CCTGAGCTGTTATTTATTGCCATTTGCGGAGCAAATCCGGCTAAGAGCGAAGGACTCGAAGTCCTGAGCTATTATTACATAAAATTATTTGGAGAGATAAGAATGTATGTAGTTGTGGGGCTTGGAAATCCAGGAAGTCAGTTTGCTCAGACTAAGCATAATATAGGTTTTGTTACTGTTGATTATTTTGCTGAGCGGCATAATATAAAGTTTAATAAAGTAAAGCATAAGGCCTTAATAGGTGAGGGAAGCATATCAGGGGAGAAGCTTATGCTGGTTAAGCCGCAAACATACATGAATGCAAGCGGTGAATGTGTTATGGAGATTATAAACTTCTATAAGCTGCCTTTAGAAAACCTTATAGTAATTTATGATGATATTGATTTACCTGTAGGAAAGGTGCGTATTCGTCCTAATGGTAGCTCTGGCACTCATAATGGAATGCGTTCAATTATTTATTTGCTGAACAAACAGGATTTTCCAAGGATAAGAATTGGCGTTGGTAAGCAGCCAGAATATATGGATTTGGCAGATTACATCATGACAAAATTTAGCAAGGATGAATTACCACTAATGGAGGAGGCTGTCAAGAAGGCAACTCTTACTGTGGAGGAAATTACACTAAGTGGTATAAGTGCTGCTATGAATAAATATAATAGATAATGTCTATATGCTTCACCATAAATATTGATTAGATCATCAAGGGTGAGTCATTTATAGATACAAGCTTTTAGGCTTATGAGGTGGGGTATCCATTATCCGACCTCTATGTTGTTTTGCAAATAGGAGATGAGATTATGAGTTTTCAAAATATAATAAGACCTTTGGAGAGTATGCAAGAGTATAAGTTGCTTATGGATAGCATAAAGGGCAGCGGTAAAAGTATTGAGGCTTATGGGATATCTGACACACAGAAATCCCTGATAGCAGCAGCATTAGGCAGCAGTCTTAACAAAAACTGTCTGGTGATTACCCACAATGAGATTGCCGCTAGGAAGCTATATGAGGACATAAGCTTTTTTACTACTGATTCCGCCTTACTCCTTCCATCTGGCGAAATTATATTTCATAGGATAGACGCAAAAAGCAGTGAAATAAGTCAGCAAAGACTTACTACCATAAATCAGCTATTGAGCAGCAAAACAAAAGTAGTATGTGCCTCAGTTGAAGCCTTAATTCAAAAAATGGTTCCAGGAGATAGGTTCACTAAGATAAAGAAAAGTATAAAGCTTGGGGATACAATAGATACAAGTGAGATTATAAGGCACTTTACTATGTCAGGCTATGAGAGAGTGGATATGGTAGAAGGAAAAGGACAGTTCTCAGTCAGGGGTGGAATAATAGACTTTTACCCTTTAACCGAGGATAACCCTGTGAGAATTGAGCTTTTTGGTGATGAAGTTGACTCCTTAAGACAATTTGACGTATTAACTCAACGCTCCATTGCAAAGATAAAGGAGGTTGAGATAAACGCATCAAGAGAGCTTATTCTTAAGGAAGAGGAAATAAAGGAAGCGGCAGTAAGTCTGAGAAGCTATCTGGACAAGAGGTTAAAGTCTTTAAATGCGTCTGGTAAAAAGAAGGAAGCAGAAAAGCTTCATGAGAACCTTATGGAGGACCTTGATAAGCTCCTTCAAGGTTACTATTTTGAGGGAATAGAAAGATATATTAGCTTTTTTAAGATAGATTTTCAAAGCATATTAGACTATCTGAAGGATTTCACAGTTATTATTGATGAACCAAACAGGGTTAAACAAAGATACGAAAGCATCAATCTAGAATTTCAGGAGCATTTTAAACAGCTGATGGAGACAAATGAAGTACTGCCTGAACAGTACAACACTTATTTTACATATGACCAGCTGCTGCTTAAACTCAAAGAACATAAGTGTATAAGCTTTAACACACTTTTAAAAAGTAGTCCAGATTTCAGACCGGATACTATAATAAGCTTTACATCAAGATCTATGCATCCCTTCCATGGCAAGCTAGACCTTTTGATGGATGAGCTTATGCAATGGAAAGATAAGAAATATAAGATTCTTATTTTATCGGGTTCAGTGGACAGGGGTAAGCGTTTGGTGTATAGCCTGCGAGAACAGAACATCAATGCTATATATAAGGATGAGCTGGATATTGAGCTTCAGGAAGGCCATATAATTGTAATGCCGGGTACCTTAAACAGTGGCTTTGAGTTCCCTTCTATAAGGTATGCCGTAATAAGTGACAGAGAGGTATTTGCAGTACAAAAGAGAGAGGCACCTAAGAAAAAGGGCCGACTTATTAAAGTATTTACTGACATGAAGGTAGGGGACTATGTAGTACATGAAAACCATGGTATCGGGCAATATGTGGGAGTGGAAAAGCTTACTGTGGGAGGACTTATCAGAGATTATCTCCATATAAAATATGGAGGGAATGATAAGCTATATATACCTACAGATCAGCTTGACATGATACAGAAGTATATAGGAGGAGAAGATAAGCTTCCTAAGTTAAACAAGCTGGGCAGCGCAGAATGGTCAAAAACAAAGGCTAAGGCTCATAATAACATACAAGTGCTGGCTATTGACTTACTTAAGCTATATGCAGAGAGACAGCAAATGATTGGTCATGCATTTCCTGTTGATACAAGGTGGCAAAAAGAATTTGAGGATATGTTTCCATATGAAGAAACAGAAGATCAATTAAGATGTATAGAGGAAATAAAGCAAGATATGGAGCAAAGCAGAACAATGGACAGGCTGCTTTGTGGAGATGTGGGATATGGTAAGACGGAGGTGGCATTAAGAGCGGCTTTTAAATGTGTTATGGAAGACAAGCAAGCAGCAATACTTGCACCTACTACCATATTGGCACAGCAGCACTATAACACATGTATACAAAGATTTGGAAGCTTTCCGGTAAAGATAGAGGTACTTTCACGCTTCAAAAGTCAATCAGAACTAAAAAATACCATGCAGGATATAAAAAACGGTACTGTAGATGTTATAATTGGCACCCATAAGCTATTACAGGACAGCGTCAAGTTCAAAGATCTAGGGCTATTGATAATTGATGAAGAACAGAAATTTGGGGTTGCACACAAGGAGAAAATTAAGAGTTTGAAAACAAATGTTGATGTGCTTACACTATCAGCAACTCCAATACCAAGAACTCTTCATATGTCCATGATAGGCATTCGGGATATAAGTGTAATTGAACAGCCACCAGAGGAACGATATCCTGTACAGACCTATGTAATGGAGCACAATGAGGATGTAATCAGGGATGCTATAGTGAAGGAAATTGCCCGTGGAGGTCAGGTATACTATCTTTTTAATAGGGTAAGGAGTATAAGTAAGGTTGCCGCACATATAAAGGAATTGGTACCTGATGCGAGAGTTGCATATGCTCATGGACAAATGGATGAAAAGATGTTGGAGGATACCATGCTGGATTTCTACAATGGGGAATTCGATGTGTTGGTATGTACAACAATTATTGAAGCTGGACTGGATATACCCAATGTAAATACTATAGTAATCACTGATGCTGACAAAATGGGACTATCTCAGCTTTATCAGCTAAGAGGAAGAGTAGGACGTTCAAATAGGTTGGCTTATGCATATTGCACATATCAGAAGGACAAGGTTCTAAATGAGGTGGCTGAGAAGCGTTTACAAGCGATAAAGGAGTTTACTGAGTTTGGCTCCGGCTTCAAGATTGCAATGAGAGACTTGGAAATTCGCGGTACAGGCAATCTCCTGGGAAGAGAGCAGCATGGACACATGGAAGCCATAGGCTATGATTTATTTATTAAGCTTTTGGAGGATACCATGCGAGAGCTTAAAGGCGAAGCCACCGTACAGCAGGTTGAAACCAGCATAGAACTTCAAATAAACGCCTATATACCTGAGACATATATTACTGATGAAAACCAGAAAATAGAGATATATAAGAAAATTGCATCTATAGAAAGTCAGCAGGAGTTATATGATATAGAAGAAGAGATAGAGGATAGATTTGGTGATGTACCTTCTGTAACAAGAAATCTTCTTGCTATAGCATATATTAAGCAGATGGCACAGAAATGTGGAATAAGCAACATAACGCAAAAGGGCAGCAGTATTATTATCAAATTTAAGATGGATAAATTTATAAAAGCCCAAACTGCAATGGAGGTTGCAGCAGCCTATAAGAGCAAAATATTGTTTACTGCCAGTGAACAACCGTATTTTACTCTAAGAGTAGGAGATGAAAGGGTTGAGGAGCTTATTAAGATAATTACAGATATAATAGAAAAAATTAGCGGTTTGCATATTGCTGGAAATAAGATATAATTATATACTAGATTGTTAATTTACAAATTACTAATGGGTGAAACTCGACTCACCTAATAATTTCAAGGGAGAGATGAACAGTTGAAAAAAGTTAAAAAAACAACTATATTGATTGCAGTATTAGTAATATCAATATCCTTGGTATTAGGTGGCTGCGGCTTAGTAAGAATGAATCCTGAAGCGGAGGCAAATTCTATTGTTGCGGAGGTTGGAGGAGAGCAAATTAAAAAAGCAGAATTTAATCAGATGTTTGAAATGTTCAAGGTACAATATGAAGCACAGTTTGGCCCAGAAATATGGGATAAGGATGTAGATGGAAGAAAATATATTGATGTTATGAAGGAAAAAGTTTTAGATATGCTCGTTGATATAAGGGTTCAAGAGCAAGAAGCAAATAAAGCAGGCATTACAGCAAGTGATGAAGAAATCAATGCAGAAATAGAGAAGGTTAGACAGAACTTTGATACAGAACAAAAATTTGATGAATTTTTAACAACACAAAAAATGACTATGGAGTCTTTAAAGGATACTATTAGAAAAGATATATTGGTTAGTAAGCTTCAAGAAAAGCTGACTGTAGATATTAAAGTAACAGATGAAGAAGTAGTAGCATTCTATACACAAAATCAAGGACAGTTCATGAGTATAAAGGCAAGCCATATTCTTCTAGAGGATGAGGAAGAAGCGAAGAAAATACTTGAAAGAGTAAAGAATGGTGAAAACATTAATGAATTAGCTCTAGAGTTTTCAAAGGATCCAACTGCAAAGGAAAATAAGGGAGACCTTGATTACTTTAGAAAGGGTGAAATGGTAGAGGAATTTGAAACAGCAGCCTTTAAGTTAAATGTCGGTGAAGTAAGTGAGCTAGTTAAGACAGACTTCGGATACCATATTATCAAAGTTGAGGACAAGAAGTTTGACAAGCTTGAAGATGTACAGGAAGAACTGAAGGTATCAATGCTAGATGAGAAGAAGGGTAATGCATATCAAGATCTTTTAGCTGAAATGAGAACTAAATTAGATATAAAGAAAAATCTTAATAATCTATAATATAAGGGTGCTGTACTATAAAATGTACAGCACTTTTTATATTTTACATATAATAATCTATAAATGATAATACTATTCTATATAAATTTGCACATTTGTAAATGAGTATCAAGAAAAAGCTATGTTTTACAGTAATGCATTATTTTGTTATCAGTCTTATGCTGTACTTTATAACACAGCATTATTTACAAAATTGTGTATAAAATTATTAAGTTGGTAAAATAATAACATTACAAAGATGATTATGTAAATTATTACAAAGGAGGATATGTAGGTGAAAGCAACAGGAATAGTTAGAAGAATTGACGATCTTGGAAGAGTTGTTATACCAAAAGAAATAAGAAGAACGCTGCGCATACGAGAAGGAGACCCTCTTGAAATATTCACTGATAGAGAAGGGGAAGTAATTCTTAAGAAATATTCTCCAATAGGTGAGTTAGGTGAGTTTGCAAAGGAATATGTTGAATCTCTACATAGTTCAATGGAGCATGTAACTTGTATAGCTGATAGAGATACAATAATTGCAATGGCAGGAGCACCCAAAAAGGAGTTGCTTGAGAAGAGAGTAAGTGCGGCACTAGAGAAGATAATGGAAGATAAAACACCTGCGTTGCTTAGTGCCACTGGGGAAAATAAGATGATAAACATTACTGCGGATGAAGAAGGTGCCCCCAAATATACATCAGGTGTTATAGCTCCAATAATTTCTCAAGGTGATCCTATAGGTGCAGTTTTATTGCTATCAAAGGAAGAGAATGTTCATATGGGCGAGTTGGAAAAAAAGCTGGCAGAAACTGCAGCATCATTCTTAGGAAAACAAATGGAACAATAGTGTTACATATAAAGGCAGCAATTGCTGCTTTTATTGTTTTTTGATTCCTCATAATGTAATATGTTCTATATGTTTTGCACTAAACATTGCACATTTAATTCAAATGTGCAAAACATTTTCCTTGATTCATATGTTACTAAAAATACATTACTGATAATACAAAAGCAGATGGATCTTCTGCTTTTGTGAATAATAAGCCTTTTTCGTAACATATCTATAATGAGTAGACACTGTATATTTTAGCATTGAGATGTGCTAAAATATATAATGTTTAACAATCACTAGAGTTTCACATTTTTGAAGCTTATATGAGTTATTTTATTGGGGAGGTCAAAGATGGAAATAAGGAAACAATCTTTTATTAAAGGTGCTGCTATATTAGCTGCTGCAGGGCTTATAATAAAAGTATTAGGTGCAATATATAAATTGCCTTTAAACTATATTATTGGACCGGAAGCCATAGGATATTATCAATCTTCTTATGACTGGTATGTATGGGCACTAACAATATCAACCTATGCATTGCCAATAGCAATATCTAAGCTGGTCTCAGAAAAAATAGAATTAGGGAGACAGGATGAAGCTCATAAAACCTTTAAGGTAGCTTTTTCATTAGCAACTATATTAGGACTGGCAGTATCCTTATCTTTATTCTTTAGCTCGAATTTCCTGGTTAGTCTGTTTAAAAATCCAGGCTCTTATTTTGCAGTTGCAGCTATAGCACCGGCGATTTTCCTGGTTTCAATTAGTGCTGCCATGAGAGGTTATTTCCAAGGGATGCAGAATATGATGCCCAGTGCAGTATCTCAAGTTATAGAACAGTTCGGAAGAGTTCTTTTTGGTTACATATTTGCTATAATGCTTTTGCCTAAAGGACCTCAATTGTCTGCGGGCGGGGCTTCCTTTGGAACTTCTATTGGGGGTTTATTAAGTGTAATAGTTTTATTCTACATGTATAGAAAATATAGACCTGCAATATATAGTGGTATTAACAATTTGCCCAAAAGAAAAATGGAATCAGCTACTAAAATACTAAAGCGCATATTAGTGTTTGCTATACCTATAACAATAGGGGGAAGCATAATGCCAGTTATGGGTTTAATAGACTCACTGATTGTGTTTGATAGACTGCAGGCAGCTGGTTTTGAATATAAAACTGCTGTAGAAATGTATGGACAGCTAAAGGCGTTGGCATTGTCTTTTATAAATTTCCCTCAAATTATAACTATATCTCTTGGTGCAAGCTTAGTTCCGGCAATTGCCGAGTCTATTACCAGAAAAGACTTAGATTCTGTAAGAAAGAAATCAGAGCTAGGCATAAGATTAAGCTTATTAATAGGATTGCCTTCTGCTATGGGACTTTTTGTACTAGCTGATCCTATAATGATGATGGTAAGTCCGAAAGAATACATAGTAGCCGGTATAGCCTTGCGGTATTTGGCACCTGCAGCAATCTTCCTAACCTTGGTTCAGACTCTAACCGGGATTTTACAGGGTATGGGCAAAGAAAGAGTACCTGTTGTGAATTTATTAGTAGGTGCTTTAGTAAAAATCGTTGTCAGCTATACCTTGACCTCCATACCATACATGAATATTAGAGGGGCGGCCTTGGGAACTGTGTTTGGCTACGCAGTGCCTTGCGTACTTAGTTTAATGGCGATTATTAAATACCAAAAACAACATTTTGACTATGTAAGTACTATAGTTAAACCAATTGTTGCTACAGGAATAATGGCTTTTGTAGCATATAATAGTTATAAAATAATATTAACGGCTATGGGAAGCAATACTATAGCTACTATAATAAGTATTCTGCTTTCTATATTAGTTTATGGTGTTGCGTTATTACTTATAAAGGGAATCACTATAGAAGAACTGCAAATGGCACCTGGAGGTAACAGATTAACAGCAGCTCTAAAGAAAAAAGGTCTACTAAAATAAATATAATATAAAATAAATACTGGGCTGTGTCTCCTATGTTATGTCACAGTCTCATATATACCTTCCATAAAAACGAGGAGAGATGCAAATGAAAAAAATAAATATAATTGGATTGGGCTCCGGTGATTATAAGCAATTGACCTTATCAGCTTTGGAGCAGCTTAAATCTGCTGATATACTCATCATGAGAACGGAGAAGCATCCTACAGTAGATTATATTCAATCCTTGGGCATTAGCTTTACTAACTGTGATGATATCTATAATACACAGCAAACCTTTGAGGACACATACAAAAAGATTAGCGAGAGAGTAATAGAAAGCTGTATTGAGGGAAAAACTCTTGTATATGCTGTGCCGGGACACCCCTTAGTTGCCGAAAAGAGCGTAGAGTTAATTCTTGAGATGGTAAGGGAAGACTTTGAAGTTGAGATTGTACCTGCGGTAAGCTTTATTGACTCTATACTTATAGCTTTAAGAATTGACCCGGCTTATGGACTCAAAATTATAGATGGACTCAGCTTAGACGTTCAAAAGCCTGATTTTAACTGTGGGAATATAATAACTCAGGTATATAGCAAGCTTATAGCTTCAGAAATAAAGCTTAAGCTAATGGAGCTCTACAAGGATGATATAGAGATTTGCATTATAAGAGCAGCCGGAGTTAAAGATTTAGAAAGAATAGAAAGGCTTCCGCTTTATGAGCTGGATAGAATTGACTGGGTAGACTATCTGACTAGTGTATACATACCTCCTGTTACTGATGGAGCAAGATTTAAGACAATGGATGAGCTAATTGACTTAATGGTGATACTCAGAGGAGAAGGTGGCTGTCCGTGGGATAGAGAGCAAACTAGAGAGAGTCTAAAACCCTATTTGTTAGAAGAGACCTATGAGGTGCTGGATGCTATTGAGAAGGGTGATATAAATCTAATAGTGGAAGAATTGGGAGACTTGCTGCTACAGGTTGTATTTCACGCACAGATAGCCAACGAAGCAGGCGAATTTGATGTACATGATGTGATAACGGGAATAGTAAAAAAGCTTATTGAGAGGCATCCTCATGTTTTTGGCGACGTAGTTGCTACTACAGAGAGTGGAGC
>JBAVGO010000049.1:0-15832 GCA_049684915.1 Lutisporaceae bacterium
AATCTTAATTTTCAGCGTATTTATTTACGTTACGGTATTTATATGTGTAATTCCCAAAAGTTATACAATAAAGCAGGTTGATGGTAAATGGACAGCAACATACCCAATCAAGAATATCTTTAGAGGGGTAAACAATAAGATAGTTACTTTAGTGCGAGGAGACTATAAATATACTTATAATGGAAAGGATACAAAGCTACTTCTAACAAATAGCTTGAAAAAGTCTATTAAGATTTTAGTTGGTGGACTTGTCATCGCAATAGTGGCTGGTATCCTAAAGGGTGTGCTTGACAGTAGAAGAGGTAAGAGCAAAGATTCCAGTCTTAAGATACTCCTTACCATTATTCCTATTTCTTTGCCAGATATATTGATTGTTGCGATATTACAGGCCTTTGCCATATGGCTAATTCAACATGGAATTAAGATTTTTAAAGTGGCAGGCTCAGGCACCTGGAATCATGAAGCACTTCCAATCATAGCCTTATCTATTTTGCCAGCTTGTTATATTGCGAGGGTCACAGCCATGAGCATAGAAAGCTGTTATGACAAGGAGTATGTAAAAGCAGCAATCGGTAAGGGTTGTTCTAGTAGAAGAATTTTATGGAATCATGTCATGAAAAATGCCATTGGTATTATTTTTGAAAGCTTATCAAATATTACGGCTATGATAATTGGCAATATGATGATAGTTGAATATATGTTTTCATATCCTGGTATAACTCAGCTACTGATGAATTCATATAGAAACAATGATAACAATACAATAATAATTACTATAATTGTAATTGGAATAATATATTTTATTCTTGACACAATGTTCCAAGTAATGAAGCAGGTTACATTTAACTCTCAAAAGGAGGAAGCAGCATGATAAAGCTGGGTTCGTTGAAAAGATGGAATTATCCATTGATTTTTGGCAGTTTGCTGCTACTTGTATTGCTCATTACCAGCTTTTATCCTGAGAAGCTTGCTACAGCTGATCCATATGGTAAGCAAAGGCTAGAATTTCAGGTTGAAGAAGGTAAGACTACTTTCGTTGTACCGCCTGTTCCACCAGGAGATGTGTACCCATGGGGAACAGACCATTTAGGAAGAGATCTTAAAAGCTTAATAATATACGGCTGCAAAATAACCATGATGATAGCAATACTTACTGCTCTTGGAAGACTTATTATTGCATTGCCTTTAGCAATAGCGGCAGCTTATAAAAATAAGTTTTCAATTTGGTTTATAAAACAATTTAATATCATTTTTAGTGCTTTTCCATTAATAATAGTAGTTATAATGTTATCCAAGCTATTGCTATTTATGGACTTTTTAAAAGATGACAAGCTGATTATGGTATTGCTTTTGACACTATTTGGATGGAGTAAGCTTGCATATGTCCTTATG
The DNA here is from genome assembly GCA_049684915.1 of Lutisporaceae bacterium. GTDB lineage: Bacteria > Bacillota > Clostridia > Lutisporales > Lutisporaceae > GWB2-37-7. The sequence goes on from JBAVGO010000049.1 coordinate 1,393, forward strand.
GAAAAGGTAACAGAGATTTTGGAGCAGGACTTTGTTGAGGGTGAAATAGCCATAGGTAAAAGTAAGCTGGAGATTGCAGTTCAAAACGTTATACCTCATTTAATACCTTCACTAATAGTATTTTTTTTCTTAGAGATTGCTCTAGTTCTGCTTACAATGTCACAGATAGGCATATTTGGAATGATAGCTGGCGGCGGTGCCTATAGTGGTGAAGGAGAACTAAAAGTACCAGTTGCGTTTGACTGGGGGTCATTATTAGTATTTACTTATATGTTCTTTGGTACAGATAAGATGTACCTTGTTATTTACCCAGCACTAGCATTTGCAACAAGCATTATTGCCTTTAACCTTTTTGGAGAAGGCTTGAGGCTAGAATTTGAAAAGCGTACCTCTAGGGTAATAACCTTTATAAGAAGGATACCTTCCTTTGTTTCGCCTTTTAAGCTAGCATATGAAATAAAAAACTTTGAGCTTCATAAGAGAACCGTATATACAAAAATAATCTGCTATACTCTTGTGCTTGTAATAATATTCTTTCCGCAAGTACCTAGTATGCATAAATTTGAGACTAAAGCTGCCTTTAATACAATAGAAGAGCTTAGTAGTGAAAAGTATGCAGGAAGGCTTGCTGGTAGCATAGAAAATAAAGAGGTTGCTGAATTCATTAGCAGTGAGCTTGAGAGTTATGGTATAAAACCCTATGATAACAGCTATATGCATGAGTTTGATATAGCAAGCTCTGTCAATGTTAAAGGATCAACCTTTAGGTTAATTGATTCCTTCGGCAGAAATAAGGAATTAACCTTTAGAAAAGACTATGTTGTTACAAGTCCAGTAACCTTTTCTGGAGAGTTTGAATTTGCAAATTTAAATATGAATGAAATAACTGATATGAACTACGCAAAAAGGGGAAATTTAAAAGTTCAAAACCTTAGTACTAAGTTGTTGATAATCGATTTAACCGCTCCTGTGGATTATAAACAAATGACTAGTGCACTGTATACAGTTGCGAAGTTTATTAAGCCGAGAGCCGTTGCTTTTATAGATGGGTTTGAATATGAGCATGATATTCCCAAAAATATAATCATTAATAAGATGTTTAAAGATATTATAACTGTCAGAATGTCTAAGGAGGCTGGAGAAGAGCTTCTTAGAATTGGAGAAGGTAAGGTTGAATTAAGTGTAGAAGCAGAGATTCTTACAGATACAAAGGGATACAATGTGCTTGGCTACATACCAGGTACTGACCCAGACAGGAAGGATGACTTTATAATAATAGGAAGCAGAATGGACTATGTTGGTGACGATAACTTAGTTAGGTACCCAGGAAGTTTAGAGGCTGGCTCTGTGGCGACACAGCTTGAAATTGCTAAAAAGCTTGCACAAAGTGGGATTAAGCCGAAACAAAATATTATATTTGCATTTTGGGATGGAACCTTCAATGAAAAGAGAGGTACAAGCAATTTTGTCAGCAAATATGTTCTACCTGGAAAGATAAAAAATGTAACTTATATTGATATAGGAAATATTGCTATGAAGGAAGACAATACTGTTTTGATGGATACCTCCAGAATCTTCCCGAATAACAAAGAGGCACAGGAGTATATCCAAATACTAAAAAACAAAGCAAGAGCTCAGGGCGTTAAATTGGTTTATGGCAGCATAAATACCCCTGCTTTTATTGATTTAAACAGTAAAAGCATCCAGTCGCTAGCTATAAATAATGCAGAGAAAGAAAATATCAGTGCAACCATGAGAGATAATATAGATATGCTAGATATGAAGCAATACAAGAAGATAGGACAGATGCTGTTAGACACCATTGTTGAGATTGCAAGGGGGAAATAATATGAGTTTGTTGAAGGTAAATGACCTAAAGACCTATTTCTTTATAGGCAATCAGGAGATTAAAGCAGTTGATGGAATAAGCTTTAATGTTGAACGTAATGAGACGCTTGCAATTGTAGGAGAATCAGGAAGCGGAAAAAGTGTTACTGCACTCTCTATAATGAGACTTATAAATCCTCCCGGCAAAATATTTGAGGGAGACATAAGCTTTAATAATGTAAATTTGTTAAAGCTTAACGAAAAGCAGATGTGTATGGTTAGAGGTGACAGAGTAGCTATGATTTATCAAGAGCCTATGATGTCTTTAAACCCAGCCATATCAGTAGGTGAACAGGTAAGAGAAGCACTTATTATTCATAAAACTGTACCAAAAGCACAGTCCAAACAAAGGGCACTCCAACTTATGAACTTTGTTAGTATTCCTGAGGCACAGGTTCGGTATAACGATATGCCAGCAAAGTTTAGTGGTGGTATGAGACAAAGAATTATGATAGCTATTGCAATAGCTTGTAATCCAGACTTGCTGATTGCTGATGAGCCTACCACTGCTTTGGATGTGACAATACAATCAGAAATCATGGAGCTGCTAAGGTCAATGAAAAATCAGTTGAACATGTCTATGCTGTTGATTACCCACGACTTAGGGGTAGTAGCTGAAAACGCAGACAGGGTAATAGTTATGTACTGTGGAAAAATAATGGAAGAAGCCAGCGTTAAGGATTTGTTTAAAAAACCAATGCACCCATACACTGTGGGGCTGATGAAATGTATACCTAGAATTGATAGTGCTGTAGATAAGCTATATTCTATACCAGGCTATATACCGCACCCAAGTCAATTTCCAGATGGATGCCGCTTCAATGACAGATGTGAGTATACAACAGATAAATGCAGGAGGGATATGCCAGATTTAATAGAAATAGAAGAAGGCCATAAGGTTCGGTGTTGGAAATATCAAGAATAATATTTTGTAGAGGGAAGGGAAATTGAGATGAAAACAAAGTATAAGGTTATCATAGCAATAGCTGTAGTATTGATATTAACTGGAATAAGCATTTTTAGCATTGCAGCTGAAAAGCTTCCACAATACAGAAAGATTGTTGTAGCAAGTGCCATGAAGAGAAATATAGCACAGACTCTGAATTTACAGGGCTATATAGAGCCCAATTCTAAACAGGAGATAACGCTTAATATTAATCAGAAGGTAGAAGAGGTATATGTACAAGAAGGACAAACGGTAAAGGTAGGGGATTTGCTGCTTAAGCTTGATGAATCAGATAATGCATATAAACTTAAAAGCGAGGAGCTTAACCTAAAGATTGCACAAAACGAGCTTAACAATTTGCTGAAGTCTGAGAATGAGGATAAAAAGGAAATAGTATATTCTGTTACACAAGCAGAAATACAATATAAAAATTCTGTTGATGAGCTTGCGGCTGCAAAGGTAAATTTTGAACAAAATCAAGAGCTTTATCTGGAAGGCTTTGTTTCAAAGGAAGAACTAGATAATTCAGAAAGGAGCCTGTCAAAATTAGAGGGAGCTGTGCTGCTTAGTGAAATCCAGCTTGACAAAGCTAGAGAGGGATTAAATAGTTATTCTGGACAGAGACAGCTTCAAATAGATAAGCTTAGAAGTAATATTGAGCTAATAAAAATGAATGTGGAAAGTCTGAATACCAAAATTGATATAAGCTCAAAGGCTATAATTGATGGGATTGTTGTAAGATGCAAGCTTCAAAACAATCAATATCCTACTGTGGAAAATACAACGGTAGAGATATATGACCTTTCCAGATATGTTATAAGTGCATATGTAAAGCAAAATGAAGCAGTCCAATTGGCTGAAGGATCAAAAGCAGCTATTACTATAAAGGGCTTAGAGCAGAAGTCATACATTGGTACTGTAATTGATGTAGAGGATACAGCTACATTGTCGCAAGGTAGCTCTAAGATACCTATGGTGAAAATTAAGGTTGCATTAGATGAGCCTGACCAAAATGTAAAGGTTGGTTTTGAGACTGAGGTTAAAATTGATTTAAATGTTAAATCTGACGTAGTTGTAGTAAACTTTCAAGCTATAGTAGAAGATGAAAGCGGTAATAGGTTTGTTTACTTTTTCAAGGATAACAAGGCAGATAGAAAGCTAGTAAGAACAGGTATAGAAAGTGGAATTTTAGTTGAAATAGTTGAAGGCCTAATACCTGGAGATCAATATATACTTAATCCACCCGAGAGAGTTCAGGACAAGGAAAGCTTTAAACTTTGGAGCTGGGGGTATGAGCTACAATGATAAAACAAGACAGCTTAATACTTGTTTGGATGGAAGACTTGGGCTTCTCCACAGCTGCCAGACTTGATTTACGAGTGGATTCAGGGGAATATGTCGTTATAAGTGGTATATATGGGGCGGATAAAATCAATTTTATAAATGTACTGGGTTGTATTGGCAGACCAAGCAATGGGAAATATATTTTTGATTATAACGACATATCAACAATTGAATCTGAAAAGCTGAATAATATAAGAAGCAAATATATTGGATTTGTGTTTAAAGGTTTAAATATCGTTGATGGCCTTACAGTTTATAAAAATATTGAAATACCATTACTAAGTAGCAATAGCTCAGAAAAAGATAAGGAAGTAACAAAAGCAGCAGAAGGATTTGGGTTAAAAGAGCTGCTGCATAAAAAGGCGAGAGAGCTTTCTGATTTTGAACGATATAAGGTTGCTCTTGCCAGAGCCTTAGTAGTGAAGCCTTTACTTATAATAGTTGATGAAACGGGTGAAAATCTAAGCAAACAAGAAAGCTCTATGCTTTTGGATATCATAGACAAGATTAATGCAGAAGGAATAACCATTATTACCTTCTCAGATACAGAAGAGGTAATAAAAAGAGCTGCAAGACAAATAATCTTTGAAAAAGGGATAATAAAGGCTGACAATAGAACTTCTCAGGATAACTCAAAGGAGGGAGCGGTATGAAAAGGATTTTATTAACAAATAAGCTTCTTCTCGGAGTGTTGTGTATAGCTATAGGAATGGTTCCGCTTCTAACTATGCTAAATACCGCCCAGAGCGGGAAAGCAATGCTTGCCAAAAACTTCAATAGAGATGGTTATAGGCTGCTTAGTGTAAAGTCTAGTGGCACAGCTATTACCTATCAAGACTTTAAAAAGCTTGAAGGAGAAATGCCTGAAATAAAAACAATGATACCTATTGCAAAAGCTACAGCTTCTCTAAGCTCCTACAAGGCAAATAGCATGGTTGAGCTTAGAGCTGTTGGCAGTGATTACTGGAGATATTCTGCGTTAAAGCTCCTACAGGGTAAGTTTATAAGCAAAGGTCAAACAGATAAAACGCAGAAGGTAATTGTTATAGATGATTTAACAGCGGATAAGTTGTTTGGGACAACAGATGTTTTAGGAAGAAATCTAAAAATATCAATTAATGGAACGGATATTGAAGTTGTAGTGATTGGAGTATCCAAAAGAATGGATGTTTCGATAGAGAAGCTTGATGAAAAACAAGGATTAGCCTACATCCCAATTACTACACTAGATTATAACTCAGAGCTTTATAACATTGATGAAGTTTTGATTTTAGTTGATGCTCATATTGATGAAGCAAAGGCAATAATATTGCATTATTTTGCTTCTAAAGGAGTAGGAGAAGCTCAGCTTGATATTTCCTATGTTAATCAGATAGGTATTTTTAAAGCTTTCTTTGAGAAAAATATACAGATGCTATTTGTTGCTTTAATTCTATGGTTTTTAGCAGTTATTGTTGGCTTAATAAATATTATGCTTGTTGATATCGTACAAGAAAGAAAGTACTATGGGTTGCTTAAATTCTATGGAAATACCGAGCATCAGATTAGGAAGATAATAATTGGCAAGGCTTTATATATAGGTATAGCAGGTGGCATTTTCAGCATAATTGTAGGGCTTATTTCATCATTTGTTATTTGCAGAATATTAAATATTCCATTACATATTTCCATACACACCTTAAGCTTAGGAATTATTTTTCCAGCAGTTATTTGCCTTATAGCTTCAATTTATCCTGCACTAAAGGCATCAAAAATAGATATGAACAAAACTATATGGCAGGTTGATTAATGCTTAATATTATGAAGAACAACACAAATGACTAAAGTGCAGCTAGAACTGCACTTTTTAAAATGCTTTAAAATAAGCCTTTTATACTTTCATCTTAGAAAATGAAGGAAATTGCTGATTTTTAAAGAATATAATATGAATGAAATATTCTAAATATATAAATACTCTTAAAGGAGTTGAAATAAATGGGCAAGAATAAAATAAACTTAAGAATAATGGATCAGGACTACGTGTTGATTGGGGAAGAAGAGAAGGAATACTACCTTGATTTGGCCCAAAATGTTGATAATATAATGCGTGAAATTTCAAAGAGCAACAATAAATACAATATTAATATGGTAGCAGTACTTACTGCGTTAAATCTGGCTGATGCACTTTATAAGAGCCAAGCTCAGTATACGGATACAAGTGACACACTGGAGCAGCTGCAATCTGAAATGCAAAAGCCCTTTGAGGAGTTAAACAGCCTAAATCAAGAGCTAGAAGCAGTAAAGGAACAGTACACAAAGACCCAAAGTGAATATACAAAGACGCAGATTGAGCTTGGCAAAATCAGTCGTGAATGGGCTAAGGCACGGGAGGAAATGAAGGACTTAAGCTGTGAGCTGGATGTATCAAGACAGGCTATGGATGATTTTCAAAATAAGCTCTTTGAGAACCAAATAGAGCTTTTGAAGACAAAAAAAGAATTAGATGAGTATAAATTCAAATTTGGTGATAATAAACAAGATAAAAATATGGGACAAGGCTACAAACAAAATGCAAAAAATCAAAAAAAATAGATATTGAAGAAGTATAAATAAATATATGAAGCCTATGGAAAGCTAGAACTATATATTTATACTGAATGGACGTGAAACAATGAACAATATAGAACTTCTTGCTCCAGCAGGTAGTATAGAGGCATTAAAGGCTTCAGTAGAAAGTGGAGCAGATGCAGTATACCTAGGCGGAACCAAATTTAATGCAAGAGCATTTGCGAACAATCTTGATGAAAAGACTTTAAGGGAAGCGGTAGAATATGCACATATTAGAGGAGTCAAGATATATGTAACAGTAAATATACTTATACTTCAGAATGAACTGGCTGAGGTACTTGAATATGTACACTATCTATATACAATAGATGTTGATGCTGTTATTGTTCAGGATATAGGGTTGGCTGTAATGATAAGAAACCTTATACCAGATTTTAAGGTTCACTGTAGTACACAAATGGCAATACATAATACAGATGGTGCAGGATATCTAGCAGGGTTAGGCATAAACAGAGTTGTATTGGCAAGGGAGCTTACATTATCTGAGGTAAACGAGATTTCAAAGGATACAGATATAGAGGCAGAGGTATTCATTCATGGAGCTTTGTGTGTCGGTTATTCCGGTCAGTGTTATATGAGCAGTCTTATTGGGGGACGAAGTGGCAATCGTGGTAAATGTGCTCAGCCCTGCCGAAAGAAATATAGACTTTATGATGAAACAAAAGCTGAAGCTGACAAGGGTGCATATTTAATAAGCACGAAGGACTTAAATACATATACAAACCTATATGAGATAACAAAATCTAATATAGCAGCCTTAAAGATTGAAGGCAGGATGAAAAGGCAGGAGTATGTTGCAGTTATAGTCAAAAACTATAAGGATGCAATTGATTGTATAAGCAATGGAAATGCTGACTGCATTTCAACACAAGCTGAATATGAGCTTCTTATAGCCTTTAATAGGGAATTTACTAAAGGATATCTATTTGGAGATAGAAACCAAGATATAGTAAGCACAAAACGCCCTGATAACAGGGGTATTTATATAGGAAAGATACAAAGTCAAAAGGGAAACATAGCAGAAGTAATACTGGAGAACAATTATCTAAATGATGGAGACGGCATAGAGGTTGTAAATACAAATGGTAAGACTGTAGGCTGTATAGTAAGCGGAATAAAAAAAGATGGCGAAACAGTTAAAAAAGCTATCGATGGAGACAAGATAAGATTATTTATTTCTGAAAAGGTTGTATCGGGAAGCATAGTAAATAAGACCTTAGATAGTGAGCTTTTCAATAGAGCAAGAGAAGAATACTCATACACAAACAGAAAAAAGATTGTACTTGAGGGAGTATTTACTGCAAAGCTTGAGCAAAATCCTGTACTTGAATTAAGAGATAAAGATGGAAATTCTGTCAAGGTAGTTTCTGATGAAATAGTACAAAAAGCAGAAAAGCTTGCCATTACACAAGAAAAGGTGCAAGAGCAGCTAAACAAGACAGGGGAGACTCCATACAGCTTCGAGAAGTTGGAGATTACTATAGATCCAGGATGTTTTTTATCAGTAAAAGCTATAAACAATTTAAGAAGAAATGCTATAGAGCAATTAAGTAATACACGTATAAAAATTCATGGTAGAGATTTGAATATAGATATAAAGCAGATTTTAAACCGACAGTTACAGGAACAAAGTAATAATAATAAAAAATCAAAAGCTGGAATTATTGCAGGCATAAAAAGTATAGAAAATGCAAAAGCAGCAATTAATGGTGGAGCCAATGAAATATATATATTAGGGGATTATAGCTACAATGCAAATCAGATGCTTATTGAAGAAGCAGCAAGATTATGCAAAGAAACAGATTCCTCCCTTTACTATGTTTTGCCTCAAATTACGAGAAATCACGAAGTAAGACATATTGAAGGTATGCTGACTGAAACCTTCAAAAAATGGGATAACATAGGTTTGGTAATATCAAATCTTGGACATTTACCCTTAGCAAATAGATTGAAACCTATGGAAATCAGAGGTAACTTTAGTTTAAATATTTTTAATTCTATATCAGCAAATCACCTTAGCTCTGAGGGATTATCGAGTCTGTGTATGTCGCCTGAGCTTAACCTTTCTCAAATAAAAGAGCTGACTCAAAAAACCTCTCTTTTGATAGAAGGTCTAGTATACGGTTATATCCCTGCAATGATAACAGAATATTGTCCCAGCAGTACAGGGTCGGAATGCAATTCCTGTAAAGAGCAGGATAATAAGGAATATGGCATAATAGATGAAAAAGAAAAGCTTTTTAGAGTTATTAATTTAGGTAATTGTAGAAATCTTATTTTAAACAGTGATGTACTTTGTGTTTATGATAATTTATCAAGTATAATAGAAAGTGATATTAGCAAGCTAAGATTAGATTTTTACATAGAGAACAATGAAGAAGTTTTTGATATAATAAAAGCATATAAACAAAAGCTAGAGAATTTAACTTCTAATATTTGTCCACCTATAATAAATTATATAAAACAAAAGAGCTTCACAAAAGGTCATTACTTTAGGGGAATAGATTAATACCTATATGTTTCGCATTAAACATTTTACATGAATTTCATATAAGAAGTAGGACACTGAAAACAAGGGGGAAGATTAATTGGATAGTACTATTAGGGTTCTAATTATCGAAGATGAAGATAAAATGAGAGAGCTTATGAAAATAGCCTTTAAGAAGGAGAATATTGAAACCTTTGAGGCTGTGGATGGCAAACAAGGTCTTAATATGTTTAAGGCTAATCAGGTTGACATAGTTATTTTAGACATAATGCTACCGGAAATAGACGGCTGGACGGTTTGCAGGGAAATAAGAAGAAGCTCCAATGTTCCTATAATACTACTTACCGCAAGAGGTGAAGAATTTGATAAGCTGTTTGGCTTTGAGTTGGGTGCTGATGATTATATAGTGAAGCCATTTAGTCCTAAGGAGTTAATAGCAAGAATCAAGGCACTCTTAAGAAGAGCGGAAAACAGGAGCAGTGATACATCTTCCAATTTAGAGCTTGGAGATATAACTATTAACAGACTTTCTAGAGAAGTTACAATAGACAATCAAACTATAATTCTAACTAATAAAGAATATGAGCTACTGTATTTCTTAGCTACTAACCCCAAGATAGTATTTAACAGAGAACAGCTGCTTCTTAAGGTTTGGGGTTATGAGCAATATGGTGATCCGCGAACTGTTGATACTCACATCAAGAAGTTAAGAGAAAAGCTAGGCTCACACAGTAATTATATATCAACCATTTGGGGAGTCGGCTATAAGCTTGAGGTGCCAAAATGAACCGGAAAAAGATAGCAGTAAAGCTGTGGATAAGTATTATATCCATTACTGTTGTGCTGCTGTTTTTTAGCATGATATTTCAAACAAGTTATTTATATGTTTTTTACCTAAATCAAGAGGTTAAACAACTGGAGAAGGATGCTAATAAAATTGCTCGATATTTAGGCAGTAACAGTTATAATTTCAGTGCTCCTTATAGTGCTGTTGTAAGAAGAGTAAATGATATTATTATAGTAACTGACAAGAACGCTAAGATTGAATTTTCAAGTGGCACAGATGAATACAAGCATGGAAATATATTTGGTATTTTTTTTATGAAAACGATTAAAAAAGAGGGTTTAATCCAAGAAAGAAACGTGATGATAAGGAACTTGGATACTCTTCTAATTGGCGTACCAATAATAGATCGTGGGCAGAATATCAAGGACAACAAGCAGATGATAAATGATGAACAAAACAAACAGCCTCAGGTTATAGGTGCAGTGTATATTGCTACTCCTCTTGAAAATCTGGAAACAACTATTAGTGCTATTAAGTTACAATTTTTATATATTTTTATCTGTGCATTAATACTTGCATCTATATTATCATTTATCTTGTCTAAAAGCTTCTCAAGACCACTGATTCAAATAAACAATGCTGCAAAAGAAATAGCACATGGTAATTATAATACTACAATAAATCTTAACTCCAGTGAAGAAATCAGAGTTTTGGGTGAGACAATGAATGATCTTGCCAAACAGCTCTCAAGAGTGGAGAAGATTAAGAGGGATTTTATCGCTAACGTATCTCATGAGATAAGAACACCTCTTAGCTATTTACAAGGTTATACTGAGATACTGCTGGACGGATTAGCAGAGAGCAAAGAAGATGAGCAAAAATATCTTAATATAATAATGGAAGAGTCCATAAGGCTAAAGAATATGGTAGATGAAATACTACAGCTTTCACAGCTGGAGGAAGGCTATGTCAAGATTAACAGCACTCCATTTAGTATGGATACACTATTAAAGAGAACAATAGAGAAAGTATACCCAATCGCAACAAAAAGAAATATATCAATAAAATTAAACAATATATCAGACGATATGCTTGTTTGCTTAGGCGATGAAAACAGAATTAAACAGGTTGTAATAAATCTGATACACAATGCGATTAAACACTCCTACAACTACAACAATATATTAATTAACGAATATAAGCAAAATGATAAAATTTATGTATGCATAAGAGACTTTGGTGAGGGGATTCCACAAGAGGATATACCTTTTATATTTGACAGATTTTATACTGTTAATAAAGCCAAGTCTGAAGAGAGCTCAGGTCTTGGGCTTGCCATAGTTAAGAATATAATACAATCTCACGGAACTGATATAACAGTTAATAGTACGTTAGGAGAAGGAACTGAGTTTTGTTTTTGGCTGCCTGCCTATGTATAAACAGAGGAAAACATATCGCACTATTTTATAAATGTAAATTGTTTAGTGCGATATATATAAAAAGAGGTGAACTAAATGAATGAGAAATGTCTAAGGACATTAGAATATAATAAAATTATAAATATGTTATGTGAAAACACAGTTTCAGATATGGGTAAAGACATAGCCCGAGATTTAGTACCATCAAAGGATATACATGAAATAAGGGAGCTGCTGCAGGAGACAACTGAAGCGGTAAACTTAACATTAAAAAAAGGAAACGCTCCCTTAGGAGACATACAAGACATAAGAGTTCCATTAAGAAAAGTGAAAATGGGAGCTTGCTTAGACCCTGGTGAGCTTTTGAAAATTGCTAATGCTTTAAGAAACTGTAGAGTGCTAAAGAGCTATATCAATGAGAAAAGGGCGGAGCAGCAGTTCCCTATAATTGAGTATTACATTGATACCTTAAGCTCCTTTAAAGCTATTGAAGAAAGCATATACAACGCAATAGAAAATGAAGAAGATATATCAGATAGAGCTAGCAGTCTGCTTCACAGTATTAGAAGGAAGCTAAAGGACAAGGTAGCGGGCATAAAGGAAAAGTTAAACCATATGGTAACCTCATCTGCCTATTCAAAGTATTTGCAAGAAGGAATAGTTACAGTGCGTGGCGATCGGCATGTAATACCTGTAAAGCAGGAATACCGAGCTCAAGTACCTGGGATTGTACATGATCAATCATCAACTGGTGCTACATTGTTTATTGAGCCAATGGTAATAGTTGAGATGCAGAACGAGCTTAAGCAGCTAAGGCTAAACGAGGCAGAGGAAATACAAAGAATACTATATGAGCTTACGGGGCTGGTAGGTGAAAAGTATGATAGTATAAAGCTGAATGCTGAAATACTTGCTACACTAGACTTTATATTTGCAAAAGCAAAGCTGTCATTAGAATACAGATGTGTAGAACCTAAGATTAATGATAAGGGTATAATAAATGTCAAGAAAGCAAGACATCCGCTTATCGATGAAAAGAAGGTTGTACCTATTGATATTTATATAGGAGAAAGCTTCAATACTCTAGTTATAACAGGACCAAACACAGGAGGCAAAACAGTAACCTTAAAGACTATGGGTCTTCTTACACTGATGACGCAGGCAGGACTCCATATACCCGCTGGTGAATACAGTGAGATGGCTGTATTTGATGAGGTGTTTGCAGATATTGGAGATGAGCAAAGCATTGAGCAAAGCTTAAGTACCTTTTCATCTCATATGACAAATATAGTAAGCATATTAAAAAATATAACTACAAATTCTCTTGTTCTATTTGATGAGCTGGGAGCTGGTACTGACCCTACAGAAGGAGCGGCTTTAGCGATGTCTATTTTGGAGCTGCTTTATAAAAGAAATATAAGAACAGCTGCTACTACCCATTATAGTGAGCTAAAGATTCATGCGTTGTCTACTCCTGGTGTATGCAATGCCAGTGTTGAATTTGACGTAGCAACCTTGAGCCCTACATATAGGCTTCTTATTGGTATACCGGGCAAATCAAATGCCTTTGAAATATCAAATAAGCTTGGCTTAAGCGATGATATAATTAAGAGAGCCAGAGAATTTATAAGCAAGGAAGACATTGAGTTTGAAGATGTCATAAAGGAACTTCAAGAAAACAGGAGAAAAACACAAGAAGAAAGCGACCTCGCATCCAGAATGAGAATGGATATTGAGAGAAATAAGAAGGAGCTTGACGATAAACTTGATAAACTGGATGAACAAAAGGAGAAAATCCTTAGAGATGCTCAAAAAGAAGCACTGACAATTGTAAAGAGATCCAAGTTAGAAGCTGACCAGATTATCAAGGAACTGCAAGAAGCTATGGAAAAGGAAGCTGCTGATAAGGCTGTTATCATAGAACAAGCTAGAATGAAGCTTAAGAAGAAGCAGGATGAAACGGAAGAAAAAATAGGTCAGGAAGTATTCAACAAAGTAAGCAATAAGCCTCCCAAAAAACTTAATCTAGGTGATACTGTAAAAATAGTAAATCTTAATCAAAAAGGATATGTTTTGACGTTACCTGATGAACAAGGCAACCTTATGGTACAGGCAGGGATAATGAAGGTTAATGTAAATATCAATAATTTATCAATAGATATTGAAGAGAAGCAGACTACCAAAAATAAGATCAATCTGCACTTAAGCAATGAAAAAGCACTATCTATATCTTCTCAGGTTGATGTTCGAGGTCAGTCACTAGAGGAAGCAATGATGAATGTCGATAAATACATTGACGATGCTTATTTAGCAGGTGCAGGACAGATAACAATTATTCACGGTAAGGGAACTGGAATTCTTAGAACTGGGATAAGTCAGCTATTAAGAAGTAATTCTCATGTAAAGTCCTATAGAATAGGTGCCTTTAATGAAGGTGGAAATGGTGCGACTATAGTAGAAATAAAAAGCTAGGAGAAAGAATGAACATTTTAATAAGTGCATGTTTATTAGGTGTAAATACTAGGTATAATGGAGGCAATAATAAGGTTGAGAAGCTTACGGACCTCGTAAAGGACGTCACATTTATTCCAGTATGCCCAGAACAACTAGGCGGACTTCCTACTCCAAGACACCCTGCTGAAATTATACAAGGAAATGAGAAGCTTTCAATAGTAAATAATCAAGGCGAAAGTGTAACCTCTCAATTTGTCAAGGGTGCTGAGGAAACTTTAAAAATAGCACAGCTTTACGACTGTAAATATGCAATACTAAAAGAAAGAAGTCCTTCTTGCGGAAGTAATAAGGTATATGACGGTAGCTTTCAGGGAAAGGTAAGAGATGGAAAAGGTGTTGCTGCAACATTATTACAGGATAATGGGATTAAGGTCTTTAGTGAAGAAAACATAAATGATTTTTTAACGGAGATTAAAAAATAGTAAAACAGGGAATGTATAAGCTTATAC
>JBAVGO010000050.1:0-1806 GCA_049684915.1 Lutisporaceae bacterium
CTCGTGCAATTACATGATATATTCCACCCTTATACTCTTCTCTCCAAGGTCTTCCCATAAAAAAACACACCTCCTGCTACCACTTTAGCAGAAGATGTGTTTTTTGTATATATGTTCTTATGTTTGGGGCGAGTAAACGCAACGCTTTGAGGGCTTTTACCTTTATTGCAGTTGCACTCCTCTCAGAACCGTGCTTGCGCAATTAACGCACACGGCTCCCCATATTATCATTCACATTATATAGCTTATTTCTGAGCGCAATTCATAGATGTTTACGGTGATTTTTGGTCTAACCAGTGGGTATTTTTGAAGGAATTTAACATATTTCTCCCAATTGAAGCTTTTCTTTTGACTTTTCCTGTTAAGTATCTTATACAACATGCTTCTTACTTCATCAACGAACCTACTAAGCATTATCGAATTATCTGTAACTCCATAATATCTGTAATATCCTTTTAGTTTTACTGCTAATTTCCTCATTATCTCAACAGTCGGTGTCGTTAGGTTCTCCCGTAACCATGTTTTGCATCTTTTCAAACTTGCTTTGTATTTCTTCTTGCTTGTCTTCCTTTTAACTCGAAAGTATCCTTTAGCACTTTTACTACAGCAATGTGTGAATCCAAGAAAATCAAATGTTTCCGATTTCCCTCCGCTTGTCTTTTTACTTTCTGCTTCTGCAAACCTTCCAAATTTGATTATTTTAGTTTTGTCATCTGCTAATTCCAGATTGAATTTTCTAAGCCTCTCTTTAAGTTGTTGATAAAATGCTTTTGCTTCTTCTTCATACTGAAAGCAAAATATACTGTCATCGGCATATCTGACCATATATGCATCACCTTTGCAGTGTCTTCTTACTACTTTTTCAAACCATAAATCCAACACATAATGCAGATATATGTTCCCTAGTATTGGCGAAATCAATCCTCCCTGTGGCGTTCCTTCTTCTGTATTACTGTATTTGCCACTTTCGAGCACTCCTGCTTTTAAGAATCTGACTATCAGTCTGTATATGTTTACATCTGCTATTCGGTGTTCTATAAATTTCATTAGCCAATTATGGTCTACATGCTCAAAGAACCCCTTTATGTCTGTGTCTACTATATAACTGATTTTCCTATTCTCTATTATGTGTGTTATTACTTTCAGCACATCATGGCAGCTTCTGTTTGGTCTGAATCCGAAGGAACTGTCAAGGAAATCTCCTTCGAATACTGCATTAAGTATTTTGTTCAATATATTTTGTACCAACTTATCTTCATATGCTGGTATTCCCAATGGTCGCATTTTATCTGTTCCTGCCTTTGGTATGTATACCCTTCTAACTGGTTGAGGTTTGTATGCTTGTTTCTTCATTCTGTCTACCAGCAAATCAATATTTCCTGTCAGATTCTTCTCGTATTCCTCTTTTGTTATATCATCTATTCCAGTTGCTTTTCTAGCTTTCAGTTCTCTGTGACTTTCTTTGATGCTTTCTTTGTTAATTAGGTGAGCAAGTGCTGTGATTCTTTCATTTGGTCGCTCTTTAGCTATTTCTGCTATCCTTGTTAGTTTTGTTTCCATTATTCCTCTACCTCCATGTGTAGATAATGTTTCCCTTTGCAAGGGTGATAATATGTTGCAGCCTTTCCTCATCAGCTATTACCCTGCTTCATCGGTACTATTCTGCAATCCGACTCCCTATTGCCTTCCGTTTCCTTACTTTGTATCGCTTGTTATACGTACTCCAAACTTAAGTTTGAAGAGCAAATAGGGTCTCCCGAGTTACCGTATCATATCAATGTATAACATGCCGAGCTCTCCGACCCC
>JBAVGO010000051.1:0-41376 GCA_049684915.1 Lutisporaceae bacterium
AAAACAGACACAATCGTAGGAATAATGGTGGAAAGATCACTTGAGATGATGGTAGGAATCATGGGAATATTAAAAGCTGGAGGAGCCTACTTGCCAATATCTCCAGAATATCCAGATGACAGAATAACATATATGCTAGAAGATAGTAAAACTACCATATTACTGACACAAAAACATCTTTTGGATACTGTAAAGCTTGATGGAATTATAATAGATTTAGAAGATAAGCAATTATATCAAGAAGATAAAGATAATTTAGAAATAGTAAACATTCCAAATAATCTTGCATACATAATCTATACCTCGGGTTCAACAGGCAAGCCAAAAGGGGTTATGATACAGCATGGAAATGTTATTAATCTCGTTACAGGCTTAGGAAAAATAATATATGATAGATATGCTGCTCCATTAAATGTAGCCTTGATTGCACCATATGTTTTTGATGCTTCAGTAAAGCAGATATTTGCAAGCTTATTAAGAGGTAATTGCCTGTATATTGTTCCAGAAGAATATAGAAATATAGGGGAAAAGCTTGTAGAATACTACATTGAAAATTCTATAGATATTTCTGATGGAACTCCATCTCATTTTAAACTGATATTGGGCGATAACAGAGAAAAAATAAAAGGTATCCCTGTAAAGCATTTTATAATTGGTGGGGAAGCATTACCTGTTGATGTAGTGCAAGACTTTTTAGCATTTTTCAAAGATAAAAAACCTAATATAACTAATATATATGGGCCAACTGAATGCTGCGTGGACTCCACAGCTTTCTTAGTTGATAGTGACCAGCTTAATACATTAAGTGCTATTCCGATTGGTCGTCCTTTGGTAAATTATAGCGTATATGTCCTAGATAAAGATAATAAGCTCCAGCCAGTAGGCGTAGCCGGAGAACTATGTATAGCAGGAGACGGACTAGCAAGAGGATATCTTAATAAGCCAGAGATGACAGAAGAAAAATTTGTAGCAAATCCATTTGACCCAGGGAAAAAGATGTATAAGACAGGAGACCTTGTAAGATGGTTGACCGATGGGAATGTAGAATTTTTAGGTCGTATAGATCATCAGGTAAAAATCAGAGGTTATCGTATTGAAATAGGTGAGATTGAGTCCGTAATTAAGAGTCATCCTTTGGTTCAAGACTCAATAGTAATAGTGCACACGGATAATACAGGTGAAAAAGGATTAGTAGCATACATAGTTCCTAAGACAAACAGTGATGAGAAATATAGCGAAGCAAGCTTAAAGGAATACTTAAAGAAAAAACTTCCCAAATACATGATTCCTGCTATGTTTATCCAGCTTGAAAATATACCATTAAATATCAATGGTAAGGTTGACCGTTTTGCACTGCCTAAACCTGATATACAGCAAAGGGGCTCAGATGAAAGCTTTATAGAGCCAAGGAATAAAGAAGAAATTGAAATGGCTAAAATATGGGCTAAAACGCTTGGAACTCCGAAAATAGGAATTGATGATGATTTCTTTGATTTAGGTGGTGATTCCTTTAAGGCTATTAAGCTAGTAAGAAGCATCAGCAGAACTTTAGGGGTAATGGAGTTGTTTAAGAACTCAACGATTCGTGAGCTGGTAGCCTATTTATCAAAAGATACTTTAAACAAAAGAACTATGCTCAATGAATTTACAAAACCAATTGATGAAAAGGATAAAGTTGCATCAATTATTTGTTTCCCTTTTGGAGGAGGAAGTGCGATTTCTTATCAGGCATTGGCTAATACCTTGCCAAAGAATTATTCGCTTTACTCCGTTGAGCTTCCAGGTCATGACTACAGCTGCCCTGATGAAGAATTAGCTTCGATTGAGGATAGTGCAGTTCGCTGTTTGGAAGAAATTAAAGAAAAGGTTAAGGGATCTATAGTTCTTTATGGACATTGTTTAGGTGCAACTATGGCAGCACTTCTTGCTTACAAGCTGGAGGAGGCGGGTTTTCAAGTTGATGGAGTTTTTATGGGTGCCATGTTCCCGTCACCGCGTATTTCTAATACGTTTTTCAACATTTGGGATAAAATATTCCCCAGCCGATTAACAGACAGGGGAAATAGAGATATGTTGAAAACTCTTGGAGGTTTGAATAGTGATATTGCTTCGGATGAAACAGAGTTTATTCTTAGAAATTTGAAGCATGATTCCAATGAATGTATAAATTGGTATACACAGCTTTATAACAATAAGGAACATACAAAATTTAAAGCTCCAATAACATGCGTAATTGGAGAAGGTGATAGAGCTACAGAATTCTATCAAGAAAGATATAAGGAATGGGAATATTTTAGTGATAATGTAGATTTAAAAACAATTAAAGATGCAGGACATTTTTTCTTCAAAAACCAAGCAGTGGAGCTAACTGAGATTATTAAAGAGAAAATTGACTTATGGCAGGGACGTTCGCTAGCAGTAACTGAAACTAAGAAAACGGATGAAAGCAAAGAAAACACAGTTAAATTAAAAACACCTGACAAAAAGCAAGTAGTCCCAAGCATGAGATTGTTTTTGATGGTTGCTATTGTGCAAATAATTTCTGAAATAGGCACAATATTATCTACTTTTGGATCAGGTATATGGATATTTCAGCAAACCAATGCACTGTCGCAATTTGCTATGATGTTACTTTTTGCAATAGTTCCTACTATCTTGATTCTCCCAATTTCGGGTGCTATTGTTGACAGGTTTGATAGACGTTTAATTATAATTGCTGCTGATATACTTTCAGCCATATGTTCTTTATATTTACTTGTATTGCTATACAATAATGGGCTTCAAATTTGGCAAGTTTATTTATTTACAGTTATAGCATCTGTTGCAACCTGTTTCAGACAACCAGCTTATTTGGCAGCAATTACGCAGATTACACCAAAAATGTATCTGGCACAGGCAAATAGTGTTTCTCAATTTTCAACTGCAATAGGAGGGATTCTAGCATCAATTTGCGGTGGCTTGTTTATGCATTCTATAGGCTTTAAGGGACTTATTGTCATCGATTTCGTAACATTTGTAATATCCATAGTAGCTTTGATTTTTATCAGGTTCCCAGATACCATGTTTACAAGATTAGAGGAATCTATTCAAAAAGAACTAATGGGTGGTTGGAATTTTATAACTAAAAGAAAAAGCTTGGTTGCAATGGTTATATTTTTTCTAATAACTAATTTTTTAGTAAGCATTTTTGATGTTACAATGACACCGCTAATACTTACATTCACTAACCCATCAGTGCTTGGAGTTATAAATGCATTTTTCGGAACAGGGGTTTTGATCGGTGCTATACTTATGTTAATAACTGGTGGTACAAAGAAAAGAGCAAAAGGAATGGTTGGTTTTGTAATTCCGTTAGCTATTTCGATGATTATTGCAGGAATGAGACCACTACCTGTTTTTGCAGCTATAGCTCTTTTTGGAGTTGCACTCTCTACAACTATTGTAAATGTCCACTGGCAATCATTGATACAGGTTAAGGTTGGTCTAGAATTACAAGGTCGTGTTTTTGCAGTCAATCGTATGCTAGTGGCTACGTTGACACCAATCAGCTATATTACCGCTGGTGTGCTAGCTGATAAAGTATTTGCACCTATGATGCAAAACAACTTCTTTAATTCGCCAGTTGTAAATTTAGTTTTAGGTGCAGGTACAGGACGTGAAATGAGACTTAATCTTCTAATTGCAGGAGCAATATTATTTGTTTGGGGCATAATAGGGCTTAGGTACAAACCATTGAGTGAAATGGACGATACACTCGAAGATGCAAGCCCAGGCGAAGTTATTATTAGAGATAAGGATAAGCTGCAGCAAATATACGATGGGAAGATTAATGTTGGTATGTAGGCTTAAATAGGAGACAATAGCTATTTAGAAATTATTCTAAATAGCTATTGTTGTTCTGCAATAGATATGTTGCTATCTATGACATGAAAATCAGTCATTTGAATTTTGTTTGGCTATTGACTATAGCACCAAATATTGTATATAATATAATGTAATTAATATATATTTCTATGAACCGAAAAAGTATCACAGATCACTTGTTCAAAGAGAGCCATGTTAGGTGTGAGATGGCAGCAACATAGGTGAGAAAAGAGTCGGGGAGAATTCAGTCAAAGCAGATATTTGTAAGTAAACTGAACGTACATCCACGTTAAGGATATTAAGTGGGCCTTATGGTGAGCAGCCTAAGGGTCAATTAGAGTGGTACCGCGGAACTCCGTCTCTTTTATTAGAGATAGGAGTTTTTTTATTTGGTTATAATAACAATAATTATGAACGTAGGAGCTGACCAAAGAACATTTATAATATATAAATATCACAGGAGGAATAACTATGGATTTTAAAAAGGAAATCGCCAATAAGATAGGTCAATTGGTTGAAATGGAACATGAAAAGATAATGGAGCTTATAGAGATACCACCGCAATCCAACATGGGTGACTATGCATTTCCATGCTTCCAATTTTCAAAGCTGCTTCGCAAGTCTCCAAACATGATAGCTATAGACCTTGCAGGCAAGCTTATACCGGACAATATAGTTGGAAGTGTTGAGGCTGCGGGAGGCTATCTGAATTTCTTTGTGAACAAAGCTGAGTTTATTAAAGAAGTGCTTACAGAGGTAAATGCAAAGGGAGGGGACTTTGGAGTTTCTACAGAAGGCAATGGAAAGACAGTCTTGGTTGAGTTTTCATCACCAAATATTGCAAAGCCCTTTCATGTAGGACACTTAGTAAACACCTTGACAGGTAGTGCCATTGAGAAGATATACAGACGTCTAGGCTATGAAACACAAAGACTAAACCATATAGGTGACTATGGTACAAACTTTGGAAAGCAGATAGCTGCTTATAAGCATTGGGGTAATGAAGAAGCATTAGAGAAGGATCCAATAACAGAGCTTTTGAGGGTATATGTTAAGTTTCATGAGGAAGAAGGAAATAACCCAGAGCTTGAGGTTGAAGCTAGGCAGCTCTTTAAAAATCTAGAGGATGGAGAGCCAGAAATGGTTGCCATATGGAAGAAGTTTAGGGACTTAAGCATACTTGAGTTCAAGAAGCTTTATAAAGAGTTTAATATAGAGTTTGACTCCTATAATGGAGAGAGCTTTTATACAGATAAAATGGCCGAAGTAGTACAGATGCTAAGGGATAAAGACTTACTAGTAGAGAGTAACGGAGCTCAAATAGTTGACCTGGAGAAGTTTGGAATGCCTCCATGCTTGATAATTAAGTCCGATGGAGCAACTATATATATTACCCGTGATTTAGCAGCAGCTTTGTATAGGCATAGGACATATAACTTTTACAAATGCTTGTATGTAGTTGGGAACACGCAGGCACTTCACTTTAACCAATTGTTTACGGTATTAAAGCTTTTAGGCTTTGAATGGGCAGAGAATATGACTCATATAGGAACTTCTCTTGTTAAGTTCGCAGACCGCAAGATGGCAACTCGTTCAGGAGACATGATTTATGCAAAAGCAGTATTGGATGAAGCAGCAGAGAAGACTTTAGAAATAGTAGAGGCAAAAAACAGCAATCTTGCAAACAAGGCTGATGTGGCAAAAAAGGTTGGCATGGGAGCAGTTGCATATACAATACTTAAGAATAATAAGGACAAAGATATTATATTCTCATGGGAAGATATACTAAGCTTTGAGGGAGATTCGGGTCCTTATGTACAATATACCTGTGTAAGGGGTAGGAGTATACTTCGTAAAGCTGGAGAATTCCCAAGCACCGCTGATTATAGCAAGCTTACTTCTGATGAAGAATTTTCACTTGTTAAGCTGTTAGATGGCTTCAAGGCTGCACTTAAGGAAGCTGCAGATAGGTATGAGCCTTTTGTAATAACTAGGCATATAACTGAGCTTGCAAAGGCTTACAACAAGTTCTACAACAGCCATCCAATTATGAATGCAGAATCAGACGTAAAGGCAGCACGACTTCACCTTACTAAGGCAGTTTGCAATGTTATTGAGACAGGCTTGAATATAATTGGTATAGAAGTACCAGAAAATATGTAGAAGGAGGTATTTTTATGAATTGTCCTAAATGCAATGAGTTAGTAGACAAAGAAGATTCAAAATGCAGCAATTGTGGCACTGAGCTGAAGTTAAAAAGCTTTATAAAGGTATTAGAAACGGGGGATATGCCACTTGTTACCGTGATAAAGTCTGTGCTTACCGATGCTGATGTAAAGTTTTTCGTTAAGGGCGAGGGACTCCAGAACATCATAGGCATAGGCAGCTTCGGCATGGGCTATAATTCAGCAATAGGTCCTATGGAAATTTACGTTCAGGAAGAGGATGCAGAAGCAGTAAAAATGCTTATAGAAGAGCTGGAGCAAAACCAAGATATAGATATGGATGAAGAGGAAGACGACAACGACGAATTCTAGTAATAATGGAAATATGTGTTATATCTATATGCATATAATGAAATTGAATATGAAATATAAATATGTTATTATAAGTTAAGGTAGAAAACAGATATTTCCTATCTTTCGGGAGGGGGTTTATAATGGGACGTTTATTTGGAACTGACGGTGTGAGGGGTATAGCCAACAAGGAACTGGATTCAGAGCTTGCTTTTAATCTAGGAAGAATAGGTGCATACGTTCTAACAGACGAAACACATCACAAACCTAGAATTGCAGTAGGTAAGGACACAAGAATTTCCGGAGATATGCTGGAGGCTGCTTTGATAGCCGGTATATGTTCTATGGGAGCGGAAGCAGTGGTACTAGGGGTTTTACCTACACCTGCCGTAGCTTATCTGACCAGACATTTGGGATTGGATGCGGGTATAGTTATATCAGCTTCTCACAATCCTTTTGAGTACAATGGCATCAAATTTTTTAATAGTAAGGGATATAAGCTTTCTGATGAATTAGAGAATAAGATAGAAAGTCATCTAAACAATACAGAGGTCGCAATAGCAAATCCAATTGCAGGGGATATAGGCAGAAAGTTTGAAATTGATAACGCAGTTCACTCATATATTGATTTTCTAAAGAAAACTATTGATGTAAATCTTAGAGGACTAAAAATAGCAGTAGATTGTGCAAATGGTGCAGCATATATTGCAGCTCCATCGGTTCTAGCTGATCTTGGAGCCGAGATTGTAGTTATTGATTATAAGCCAGACGGTAAAAATATAAACGTAGGCTGTGGCTCAACATATCCTGGCAATCTTCAAAAGCTTGTGGTTGACACAGGTGCAGATGTGGGTTTAGCCCTTGATGGTGACGCTGACAGACTTATAGCAGTAGACAACAAAGGAAATCTTGTAAACGGAGACCACATATTGGCTATTTGTGCTAAGCATATGAAGGCGAAGGGTACATTAAAAAACGATACAGTGGTTGCTACAATTATGAGCAATATGGGCTTTGATATTGCAATGAAACAAGAGAAAATTAATGTAGCTAAAACAACTGTTGGAGACAGATATGTTTTGGAGGAAATGCTAAAGAACGACTATAACATAGGCGGAGAGCAGTCCGGACATATTATATTCCTTGATCATAACACTACTGGAGATGGCTTGCTTACAGCATTACAGTTGCTTGCGGTCGTTAAAGAGAGTGGCAAAAAGCTCTCGGATCTCACAACGGTTATGACAGAGCTTCCGCAGGTTCTAGTAAATGCAAAGATAAAGAACGGAAATCAAATCAAATATTCTGAGGATGCAGAAATAGCTCAGGCTATAAAAGAGGTAGAAGATAAGCTTAAGGACAAAGGCAGAGTTCTAATAAGACCGTCCGGCACAGAACCTCTTATAAGGGTTATGCTGGAGGGCGAAAACAAAGCTGAAATCCAAGAAGATGCACATAGAATAGCGGACTTAATTCATAGCAAACTGGGATAAGTAGTATTAAAAAGGCTGGTGATAACTTTACCAGCCTTTATACATAGAGGCATATCACTTGTCTGTTTTTGTTAGGAAATGTAGTAATTCCACGAAGAATTTATATTGATAAAATCGTTCCAAATATTGCAATTGTACATAGAATAGAATAGAATAGAGTAGTGAACTGAGACAGCAAGTTATTCAAATTTTTAAGGAGGGAAATAATAAAAGGCGGTGATAGAATGTCACAAAGAAAAACTTAGAAGCGCCAGGCTTATCATAAGTAATGATGAGTTGACGAGGTCAGGGTTTATCGAAGTATTCGGCGGGTGCCCTGCGCTGTGGCTTAACAGTGTTATGGATTTTACAAATCCTCAAGTAATTGATGGGACAAAGTAAATCCAATTGAGCCTTAGGTTACTGAATTACTAGCAGTCTAAGACCTGGTAGTATTTTTTTGTCTGAAAATACGTTAACATAAGTTTGATACCAATAATAATATAATTTAAATTTGAAAGGAGCATAATATGTGCGGAATAGTTGGATATATAGGAAGTAAAAATGCAGTTCCAATTCTGATAGAAGGCTTGGAAAAACTAGAATATAGAGGCTATGACTCAGCAGGCATAGCAGTTTTCAACGACAACAAAATCAACATTAGAAAGTATAAGGGGAGACTTGCGGTACTGGAAGAGAAGCTAAAGCAAGAAACCCTTGAGGGAAGCTTAGGTATAGGTCACACTAGATGGGCAACACACGGAGAACCATCTGATGTCAACTCCCACCCTCACACAAATTGTTCTGGTGATATCGCAGTAGTACATAACGGTATCATAGAGAATTACATGAAGATTAAGAGTTTCCTTATTGATAAGGGCTATGTGTTTCTTTCTGATACAGACACAGAGGTATTGGCTCACTACTTGGATTTCTTTTACGAAGGCGATTTGGTAAAAGCGGTACGAAAGGTGCTTCAGAAGGTGAGAGGTTCCTATGCATTTGCAGTAATCAGCCAACAGGAACCAGACAAAATTGTTTGCGTTAGGAAGGAAAATCCTCTAATAGTAGGAGTGGGTCAAGGCGAGAACTTTATAGCATCAGACATACCAGCAATACTTGCTCACACAAGAAAGGTTTATTTTTTAAATGAAAATGAGCTAACAATAGTTACAAAGGACAGCATTACATTCCTAGATGAAGAGGATAGAGAAGTTAAAAAGGAAATATTTGAGGTTAATTGGGATGTTGAATCGGCAGAAAAAGGTGGCTACGAGCATTTCATGATAAAGGAAATCCACGAGCAGCCAAAGGCTGTAAAGGACACCATGACTTCAAGAATAGTTCCAGATTGTACAACTATTAAGCTTGATGACATAAAGCTGACTAAGGAGGACTTGGAAGACATAAACAAAATATTCATAGTAGCTTGCGGTACAGCTTATCATGCTGGTATGGTTGGTAAATATGTAATAGAGAAGCTTGCAAAGATACCTGTAGAGGTTGATATTGCATCAGAGTTCAGATATAGAGATCCAATAGTAAATAACAAGACTCTCACAATAATAGTAAGTCAATCAGGTGAAACACTGGATACATTGGCAGCATTAAAGGAAGCGAAAAAGCATGGCTCCAGAATACTTAGTGTAGTAAATGTTGTAGGAAGCTCTATAGCAAGAGAATCCCATGATGTGCTCTACACATGGGCAGGACCTGAGATTGCTGTTGCCTCCACAAAGGCTTATACTACACAGATAATAGCCCTTTATGAAATAGCTCTTCATATGGCACATTTAAAGGGTACATTAACTGATGAACAGATTTTTGAAATCAAAACTGAAATGACTAAGCTTCCAGACATGATAAAGACTGCATTGGAGCAAAAGGAAACAATCCAAAAGTTTGCTACAAGAAATTCAAACGCAAAGGATATGTTCTTCCTAGGAAGAGGCTTAGACTATGCAGTAGCCCTTGAAGGCTCCTTGAAGATGAAGGAAATATCCTATATCCACTCCGAAGCCTACGCGGCAGGCGAGTTGAAGCACGGTACTATAGCACTTATAGAAGAGGGCACAATAGTGGTAGCGATACTTACTCAAGATCAACTTTTTGAGAAGCTGGTAAGCAACGTGAAGGAAGTAAAGGCAAGAGGTGCTTCTGTATTTGCTATAGCAAAAGAAGGCAACAAGGATATAGAAACAGTGGCAGACTATACATTGTATATACCAAATGTATCAGATATATTAGCTCCTGTAGTATCAGTAATTCCATTACAGCTAATGGCATATTATATGGCGGTAGAAAAAGGCTGTGATGTTGATAAGCCAAGGAATTTGGCGAAAAGCGTTACTGTGGAGTAGGGAGATTTTGGGAAGGGGATCAGCTGATTCCATACAATAAAGTTGGTAAACATACAATAAAGTTAGTAACCAACTTGTGAACTAGTTGTGTCTATGTAAAAAGGATTATGTAGTTTTCTATAAAAGATAAACTTAATATTAAAAGATAAGCCTATATTTAAATTAAATATAGGCTTTATCTTTCATGGTAATAATTGAAAGTTTTTAAAGGAATTTGGTATTAATTAAGTAATTTGCATTTATAAGTTATTATTAAAGGGTTACGCGTAGTAAGGTTATAGTAAATAGTGTATTTGAGAAATTCTTTCTGTTTATAAATCTTTAAAGTTTTGATTCTAATAGCTAATATTTGTAGTGCTATGTCTATCCTGAAAACTATGATGTCTTAGAAGTTGTTAAAGGCAAAAAGATACTAGACTCAAGCAATTGATTGAGCATTGAAATAAATAATATTAGAAATTAGATTGTTTCTTAAGCTGTATTTGCACTGATTTGCTGCTCAATGTTTACAGTATATCCAAGCACTTCAAGTCGTTGAACGGATTTTTTCACTATCTCGTTTTTCTGACGATGATCAAAGAAGTCTGGTCCAAGCTCCTGGTAAGGAACATTAGTTTTAAGCATATGATACAAAATTGTAAGGATTGTATTAGTTACCGCCACAGTAGCACGATTTTTTCCTCTTCGGGCTGCTATCCTAGAATATTGGGCGCTGAAATATGTATCTTTCAGATGACCGGCTACCTTAGCACATTCAATCAATGTAGATTTAAGTATATCGCTTCCCTTACGCGTTTTTCCGCTTTTGCGTTTACCTGCACTCTCATTGTTTCCAGGGCATAGACCAGCCCAAGAAGCAAGGTGCGCTGCTGAAGGGAATTGATTCATATTGGTGCCGATTTCCGCAATGATTATTTGTGCACTTCGTTCACCAACTCCAGGAATAGAGTCGACAAGAAGTATTTGTTCATTAACCGGTGTCATCTTAATTTGTATTTCTTGATCTAGTGAAAGAACTTGTGTATCAAGAATATCAATATGATTTAGCATTAGACGTAACATTAATCTTTGATGATCACCCATAAAACCTTGAAGTGCTGCTTCAATTTGGGGTATTTTCTTGCGCATTTGTCTACATGCTTTATCTGCCATAGCCTGAATGTCATTACAGCCAGCAACGAGCATATCAAGCATTTGACGGGAAGACTTGCCATCAATTTCGCTTACAACAGAAGCTAACTTAACGTTTGCACCTTCAAGCACCTTTTGTATGCGATTTAACTCTCGGGCACGCTCTTGTACCATGCTTCTGCGATAACGTACAAGTTCCTTGAGCTCGCGTTGATCTCTTTTGGGAATAAAACTTCCATTAAGTAAGCCGTGACGTAGCAAATCAGCAATCCATTCAGAATCTTTGACGTCAGTTTTACGACCTGGTACAGCTTTTATATGTTGGGCATTAACAACTAAAGCAGGTATCTCCTCCATTTCCAGCAAATTGTAGATTGGTTTCCAGTATGATCCGGTTGCCTCCATAGCAACACATTGGCAGTTAACGCTTTTAAGCCAGTCAACTAATGAAAGAAGTGATGCAGTCATCGTACTGAAAGTCCTAATCTCTTTTTTGTTACCTGAGAAAATACAGGCAACAATTGTGTTTTTGTGAACATCCATACCACAACAACGCTCGTAAACTATATTCATTGATAGACCTCCAATGATTTTAAATTTACGGCGGGCTTCCTATAACATATTATTCTACCCTACGTGCTTATCGCAACAATTTGTGGTTCAAGTGGGAAGCCGTAATCAGTCTATAATTCCGGGCTCGAAGCACCAAGACATTCCGACCTTATGCCGTATATTAATAGCATATCCATAAAGAGGGTATTTTCATGCCTTTGATGGTGCGGGATGCCCGCATGGGGGTCTATAATGAGAAGTTGAATGTTATGTAAATTTTTATTAGAACTTAGAATATGATGACGTGAACCTTGCCAGAAGCAATGAGGGTATTACTAAGTGTGAATTATAAGGTAAATCCAGTTAAATAACTGTCTAACTGTCGTGCCTGGTACCATAAATCTGTACCATAAATCTGTAAAAATTTAGTTTGGTAAATGTGTTATAATAATAAATATTATAACTAAATTTCCTATAATGTAAACTACTGGAAAGGTAAGAAATGAAGACGAGTGAAATTATTGATACTTTAAGTCTCCTAGTTGCAAAACAAAAAATAGTTCCTTTTATGGGAGCCGGCTGTTCTGCATCCATGATGCCAGATTGGGATACCCTATCGAGAGAGATGTCAGAGCAACTAGGGCTAACTGATATTGATGATAATTTGGAAATCGCTCAAAAGCATGTTGATACGCTAGGTAGGGATAAGTTTTGTGAATTTTTAAGAAGTAGATTAGAAATTAAAGAGTTTGATGATGAAAAGGGATACATTCATTTAATAGTAATGAATATGGGTGTTAGCTCCATATATACTACGAATCAAGATAATGTAATGGAAAAAGCGTATGAAAAGTATGGTAAGAAATACAGGGCGATTATTCAGTTGGAGGATTTCGCTGAAACGAAATTATCAGAACAACTTTATATTAAGTTTCATGGAGACCTTAATTACCCTAAATCAATTGTATTTACACAGGATGATTATAAAAGAAGAATAAATGAGCCACAAAATGCACTTAACATACGTTTGCGAGCAGATTTATTAGCAAAAAGTTTGTTATTTATTGGTTATAGCTTTCGAGACATAAACATTCAGCAAATGTTTGCTGAACTTCAGGAAGCTTTCTACGGTAAGTTACCAACATCTTATATGATTGCATACATATTTAATGATAATCTTCAATCACTATGTGATAAATACGGTATAAACTTAATAGACCCTATGAAGGAGTTCCCCAAAAGCGAAAATCATGAAGTAGCATTTAAAACATTCTTAATGAGTGTAATGGAGGAAGCTAGGAGTAAAAAATGTGAAAATGAAATAAAAGAACTCTTTTCACCTAGACCTTCAAGGATTGTAAAAGTGGTAAGTAAGCAAGAAGTTGAATTACTAAAAGATGCAATAAAAAATAAACCTTTTTCTACAGTCGTACAATTATTTAGAGAAGTCTGTGATGTATCGGATATTCCTTTGGATTATGAAAAACTAATTGTTGATGTGTTTATTGGGTTATGTAAAAATGTTGAAACGGATAAAGATACTGAATCTTTGAACGCAGCAATTTTTAATTTAAAGCTAACGGGTTCTTTAAATAAATTTAAAATTGTAGCTGCACTTATGGCAACAGCTAACGTTAGAACACCACAGGGTAAATATGGAGAAGATATGTTTTACATTACAACGAAAGATGTTAATGTAAGAACTTATATAGTCGTTTCAGCAAAAGCAATTGAATATACCTATAACTGGGGATGGAAGCCAACCCCTTCTTTTTCTTGGAATATTAGTCACTGGATAGATAGGAGTGCAAATTTTGATTCCTTGCCTGAAGAAATACAAAACTATGTAATGCATTGGGTAAACAAAATGAGAACAGATTGCAAAACAGTTGCAGAACATCCAATTAAAAGGCAACAACGGCTTAGAGATCACCCATCTGTTAGCTCCTCAAGTAGTTTAACTGAAGAAGAATTTGATTTATTAAGTGAGTTGATTAGCCAGAACGATTGATTAAGAATAAGGTGCTAGGACGACGTTTAGATAGTTATTCGCTGGATGTAAAAAACAACAATATAAGCCTTTCGCATTTGCTTATGTAACGCAGAACCGTATCATAAGTAATCATTGCTAAACCAACTTCTATTATCCATATAATTATCATGGACAAGTTGTTCTGATTAGGCTAATAATGGGAGGTATAGTTTCATTCTATTTTAGAACTGGAAGCGATAAGTGCTAGACTTCGAGGTTATTAGGTTATCAATTTCAATAACCTTTCCAGCTAGCACACAAAATCATCAAAAAAACATTGTGTTTATAGAAAGGAATCCTTATGAATATATTTTTAGACGAATCAGGAAATACAGGTTGTGTAATCAACAATAACAATGTTATGAATTTTGGTTCGCAACGGCACTTTGCTTTGTGTGGGGTGATTGCTCAAAATGAGTATGATGAAAAAATGTTACGACAAAAATATATTGCTCTAAAAGAAAAGCATCAAATTACAGATGAACTGAAAGGGAGCTCTCTTCTGACACGTAAAAACAATGAACTTCTCGAATATTTTATAAATAATATTTTAGATAATGAGCATTTCTCATTATGTTACTATGATAAAAAGTTTTATTTATCTTGTCTTTTATTCCAAGCCCTGCTAGGAGAGGATTTTAAAAGACAGTTTTCAGTTGCTTTTTATAATTTTGCCAGTTGCTTATCTTTTGAAGATGATATATTGTTTGTAGAATACTGCAAAATGGTAAGAAAACCGACGATTGAAGCTATCAGATGTTTTTTGAAGTTGATCGTATCATTTGATTATCATTTCACATCTAAGGATAATAATCCACTAATCATGATGGCAAAGAAAATTTTGATCAATCATGACGAATCAGCATTCATTGAAGATTTTTTATCCTTTGGTAGCTATGAAAATTCAAATTATACGAATGTTGTTAACCTGAATGCTTTATCAGAATTAATTTTTGCCATAAAAAGAGAAAAGAATTTAAATAACCATCATTTGAATTTGTATCATGATGTAATTGATGGGTTCTCTGATACTTTTATATCTGAACTTGCTAATTTCCAAATTTCTGTTTCGTTTTCAAACAGTAAAGATGATGTTTTAATTCAGATGGCTGATAATGCGGCAAGTATTTTCTACAAAGTAATGAATGAAATGGTTTTTATCTTTAATAATAAAACGGAATGGCAAAAGGAAAATGAATGGATATTGGAATTGGCCTCTAGACTATACAATAAGATTTCTTTAAATAACATTAAGTTTACTGTACCAGTACAAAATTGGGCTGTCGCTATTTGTGTTAGCCAAATGTTTGATGAAAAATACCCCAAGGGAATGCGTAATAATTTATACTTTAACCAATATTATCAAGATGCCTTATATCGTATTGGAGATTCAATTGCTACAGCAGATTATAACCATGATCATATTAAAGCTATTATGAAAAAATAAATCTACAAATTATACAATGACAATATTTATAGTAGTTTGGAAACGAATAAATAAATGCTATGTTCCGAGGTTATTAGGTTATTATACTTCTAGTTTTCGGCAACCTTATAACCTTTGCACCTAGTACCTAGAATATTAAGTCAATTCGAATAATGTAGGATGTGATTAAATGAACTTATATGAAAGAGATTATTCTAGAATTATTTCTGAAGAGGAACAGAAATTGCAGGATGCTTATAAAACCTATGATAATATTAATGGAGCAAAGAACACAGGAGATGACCCAAGGCAGAGTCATCCAGAATTTGAATCTAGGAAATTTTTATGGTGCTATAATTCATTATTTCCCAACAACTATTTATACCACCGTGAGCCAAATACGTTGAATTTAGAAGCCGAATCTAAGTATTTTAAAGATATTATTTATAAAGCTCAAAGCGAAAATGAAATTCAGTCATACATAAAGATCAATAAAAAATGGTTTATTCCAGCCTCAATTTATAAAGAATACAATTTTGGACATCATGGTGCTTACTTATTCCCAGAGCTCTCATTGGGTAGGGAGTATGCTGTCGATTATGCTTTATTAGGCAAGAGTTCTGATGGGTATAGTATAGTACTGGTTGAATTTGAAAAAGCAAATATACCTTTTATACTGACATCATCAAATACTGAACATGAAAGTGTTCGGAAAGGTGTTACGCAAATAAGAGATTGGAAACGTTGGTTAGATGATAACAGAGAATATTTTCTGAAAAGCTGTGGATTCAGGGATAAAGAAATTGATATTCCAACTTCAAGAATTTTTTGTTGTCTAGTCGTGAGTAGAAGGGAGTTTATGGATAGCAGGGCTTCAGATTTAAGAAGTCAAATTTGCTTTGAAATGAATAATACAAAAATAATATCTTATGATAGGCTGGTTGATAATATAATTAAACTAGATAATGGTTTTTAATTATTAATAATATGGATTCGGATTAATAACTAACTTCCCATTATCCATATAATATTAAGTTAATTTGACACAACTTTCCATACTGATTATCAAAATAATTTATTTCCTATACAAAAAGCTTATTTTTATATTTATAAGAAATTTTCAAACTATTTGAGAATTAGGAGTTTTTTTAAAATTTACTGAGAGCTGACAATGTAGTTGTGTAAAAAAGTCTTGTAATGACAAAAAAGTTATAAATTGAATGCAGAATTAAAAGCTTATATTTAGATGAATACCTAAATATAAGCTTTTTCATTTTTATTTGAAAAGTGGAAAACCATAGCAATATTAGAATGTGGAAGGGATTTACTTTAATGTATAGAATTAATAATTAAATGTAGTCATTAATATCTATATTAATAAGTTTATGCTTATTCAAGTTCGGGAATAAGGCTAAGATATTAGCACTTGAGATTTAAAATATGACATTAAATGTTCAGCGATGAGCTATAGAGATTTATATTAATTCGCAACAGTTATGGTGACTACAGTATATATCAACTTAAACTCTAATTGGCTGGGGGTGCAATATTGGAATATAAAGCATTGTTAAATAAACTAAATAACTATAAAGGCATTAGAATTTCGGAGAAAAAGGTTCGCGAAATGTCTGAGGTTAAAGATTATGAAGAATATTATCAACTAATGGTATCGTTAATAGAGAACAAGGTAATCAATCCAGTAAAAGATTCAGGACCAAACGGGATGAATCCAACATTATATAAAAGATACAATGTAATTAAAGAACAAGAGGATTATGATGCGCTTATTTTTGATATTAGATTGCTTCATCCTATACTAAATATAGAAGGGTATCTTCTGCAGCCGGCTAAATATATGTCACATAAAAAATGGATTGAACCATTAAATACTTTTTTGATAACGAAGAATGAATATTTAGATACAACAGTTTCTATAAACGAAAGATCCTTTCAAATATTTTATCAAGAAAAAGCATTGAAGGATGATAAGGAACTTGCTGGTATTCTAAATTTTAATAAAGAGATAAGAGACTATCTGAATTTTTATATTACACCTGAACCGTTTTTTGACCATAATATCTTTTCAGATAGTTATTTAAAGCAGGATATCATTAATGTTTTGATAATCGAAAACAAGGATACATGGTATACATTAAGAAAGATAATGGATTCAAAAACTAATGAATTATGTGGAATACAATTTCACATTTTATTATACGGTGAAGGCAAAAAAATAAATAGGAAAAGTAGTTCGCTTACAGAGTATGACGAGATAATACTGAATACTAGAATTAGTAAGTATTATTATTTTGGTGATTTGGATTATGAAGGCATAAACATATTCAATGATTTAAT
This sequence comes from Lutisporaceae bacterium, assembly GCA_049684915.1. GTDB lineage: Bacteria > Bacillota > Clostridia > Lutisporales > Lutisporaceae > GWB2-37-7. The sequence continues at coordinate 17,709 of JBAVGO010000051.1, forward strand.
TCTAAATAATCCAACGTTAGATATTAAGTTAATGACGCCACTATACTGCGAGATGTTGCTTATGTCTGAAAAAGTTGACCTACCAATAACGAAAGATCTCCAAAATAAAAAAGCTATAGAAAGGTTTTTATCATGTTTTGATATAGGGTATCAGGAAAGAGTTTTATACATACTTAATTCCCGCAGATATATTCCACAAGAAATTTTGAGTTATAGGGATTTTATAAAATACTTTAATGAAAAGAGAGAAGTATATGTTTGATTTCTTAGAAAAGTTTGAGAATAGGATGGAATGGATAGGGGTAGCTAATTCTATTATCAATAGAAAAGGAAAAAACACAGATTTAGAAAACTATTTTAATGAGAATGAACTTACAAATATTATTGTATCTGTTCTTTTGTTTATCATGGAAAAAACCCTCGAAGAAAACAATGAATGTGAGATGCATCATATTGAAACTTTTTTAAATGATTTAATTAAGACTTATTATAGTGAGGATATAAATCGGCAAATTATTAAAGAAATTGCCGGATATATTATCAAAGATATTCTCCAAAACAATGGCGTTAAACATACATATACAACTAAAAATTATAGCAGAAATGCTTTTGAAGAAATAAATATCCGATTAATTACTGACAAAATTGTTGAAGAAAATAATGTGCGAAAAATAGTCTATATGCTAACAAATCAAGGCTATGATTTTCTGTTTAGAATGCGTGAAGTAGATGAAGAAATACAACTGACAATAGAACAACTAAAATTAAAAGAATATATTAAAAGGAAAAAGTTTTCCAATGCCGTCAGACAGAGCGTTGAGCTCATTGCATATGTCCGTCAGAAAAAGAAGGATATAGAAATCTTTATACTTTCAATTAGGCAAAATATACATAATGTTGAGATTGAACGATATGAAGCACTTATTCAAAGCACATATGCCATGCTAACAGAAGAATACGAAACCATGACGGATATTCAAAAGATGATTTATCAAGCTGAAGAAAAAATAAGGGAAGAATTTGAATTAAACATTGAATTTGAAGAAAAATTGGCTAAAGCAAAGCTAGAGATTCAAGAAATAGATCATAATATTGGTGTTGTTATCACAGAGCAAAGAGACTTAATCTTAAATAGACATAGTTTAACAGATTTATATATGGACACCATCAAAAAGACTTTTGAATTTAGCTTTGAAAAAAGATATGACTTTGAAGAGACTATTTTAAGTTATTTAGAAAAATACTCAAATGTTTTAGAAAGTTACTTAAGCCTTTTAAGACCATTGTTTTTTCCAAAGAAAAATAAGTCGCTGAGCGTTTTTAATATATATGAGCCACAAATTATTTTCAAAGAGGTAGAAACTCAAGATACACATTTAGTGAGTGTAGATGAATATGATGACTCAGACGAAACAGAGCGAATTTTAAAAATAAGTAATCTTTACGTAGAAGTAATTAAGCTAATCATTAGGGAAACACTATCTGCTCGTGAAATAACTTTGAGTCAAATTATGAAGGATGTAAAGAAAAGAGATATAGACCTATATGAAAGAGTAAAAGAAAATCGATATATTTTTAAAACAGCTTTAAAGCTTTATGATATGGGAGTTGTGCCAATTAATGATTTTTTCCAGGGTCATAAAAAAATAATATTGATGCCTTCAGAAGAGTTTAATATGGAATACTGCTTAATAAAAATCAAGGATGAAATACCCGGGCTAGAACAAGTTAAAGAATTAATTATTGAAAAAATGGTTAATGAAATAAGGACCTCTACATCCTATGAAGTAGATGGAATGAAAATTGTCGAAAATATGGAAATGTCAGATTTATTATTCAAGGTGGTGATTTGATGGAAAACGTGAAAGCTGCAATAAAAATCTTTAGACTCTTAATGGTTCAAGGTGAATTTAATAAGAGGGATCAATCCAGCCTTTATAGCGACTATTTAGAATTAGAGGTACAAGAGGTATTATCTGCTTTTCAAGAAGAATTTGGATGCAAATTACTTAACTTTGATAATACTGTTTATTTAATTCCAAACATAGATAATGAAGTTCTTGGAATTGGGGCTAGTGAATTAAGGAGTTATTTTGGTAGTAATTCAACAAAAAGAGAAGTTTATTTAGGTTATTACATAATGATGTATATTTTTTATGAATTTTATAACGGTAAAAATAAAGATCCTAAAAAAACAGATTTCCTTCAAATAAGCTTTCTCATAGATCATTTAGATGAACGCTTTGAACGCTTACGAGATATGAAAGCAGAAGAAATAGAAGATTTAGAAGAAGAATACAGCATTAATCTTTCTTCATCCATTGATATTTGGACAAATATGTTGGTAGACCATGATACGAAGCGAAAAACAAAGTACAATCTGATTAAGAATGTATGTAAGATTTTAGAAGATCAGAGATTGGCCTATGTTGTAGAAGAGCAGATTCGAACGACTAAGAAATTAGATGTACTTATGAGGCAATATTATTTGCATGCAGATCGAGTAGTTCTTATGAGCGAGGCTTTTGAAAAGGGGGATTTGTAGCATGCCCAAGATAAATAGAATTCGAATTGTTAATTTTTCCTATAACAACAATAATCGTCACATTATTGATGAAACCTTTGATTTCTATGGCGGAGAAAACGCTTTATTAAGTTTGGTCAATGGAGGTGGCAAGTCTGTTTTAGTACAAATTATGCTTCAACCTATTCTCCCTAAGATATCATTGCAAAAAAGAGAAATAAAGGATTTCTTTATAGGGAAAAAAGCACCCTCTTATATTATGATCGAATGGAAATTAGATGATGGTGCTGGATATCTACTTACTGGTATAAGTATTACGTCTAAAATTAGTCATTCAACGAATGAAGATGAAGAAAATCTAGACATTCGTTATTTTACTTTTTTGAATGCCTATGAGGAGGCTAATTCTTTTGATATTAAACACATTCCTGTAACGGAATTAGTGGGTAGAAATATAAAGATTGCAGCATATAATGAGTTTAAGAAGTTGTTGCAGAAGGAATCTGATAAGAATCAACATGACTTACAGGTTTTTAATTCTACTAGAGAAGAGCAAAATGTATATGAAAAGAAACTAAATACCTACAGTATTTCCAGGGGTGAATGGAAAGAACTGATGGTGAAGATTAATGAAGCAGAACATGGGGTATCTGAGGTATTCACAAAGTGTAAAACTTCTAAAATGGTTATGGAACAATGGGTCATTAAGTATATAGAAAAGGTTTTAAACAAATCCTCTGATTCGGATGCTTCTGATCATAAAAAACTTGAAAATATGATGTCTCAAGTAGCTTGGTCATTGGTTGACAACGAAAATCATATAAAAGAATACCAAGTAATTGAAGACTTTAACAACGATCTAAAAGAAATTGATGTGCAGATAAAGAGTGTATTAAGTCATTTGGACCAGGAAGCTCAGCTCAAAAAAAAATTAGGAAATGGCTATCATGTTTTAAAGATGGAAGAACAACGTTTAAAGCAAGAATATAAGGAGATTGATGGATATATTGCACAGTGTATGACGGAATTAGAGGGTATTGATTTAGAAGAAAAATCTGCAAAAATTTATCAATACCAAGATGAAATTGACAATATATCAGATGAATTAGCATCATTAGATTTAGAAAGAATTGAGACAAATAATCAGATATCAAAAAATATATATCAACTTAATACTCAGAAGGCTGCTGAAAGATATCAAATAATTCAAGATAAAGAGCGCAAAATAGCGGAATTAAATCAAAACCTTGAAAATGCTACAAAGAATCAAGAACAGTTAATGAAGGATTTAAATAAGATTAAGTATAGCTTAAAGATAGAATATGAAAAAATTCTAATTGGTCAAACACAGAAGATAGCAAAGTTACAATCTGATGAAAAAAATAATAAGGAACAAGTTGAGACCTATATAGATGTTATGAAGAATCAACAAATTAAGTTAAACCAGTTGAATCAAAGTTTTGGAGGCATCAATAGGGATATCGAAAGTTTTGAAAAAGAAGAAGTGATAGTCTTACAGCAATTAGAGCTCAATATACATCGTAATCCATTGCTAAAAGAACTAGATTCTAAGGAAATTGAAGATTCAAATAGGGCATTGAGTCAAAAAGTGGATAAAATAGTTAACTCCATTGAAAATGAAAGTAATGAAATACAGAAACTAACAGAGCTCATAAATAACCAAGAGAAAGAAATAAATACTATAAATCAGAAGAAAGTTATTTGTCATCGTGAACAAGTTTCAAATCAAAGCAAAATTACTGACTATGAAGATGATAGAGATAAAGTGATTAATGTGCTTAAAATGCATAACATTAGTGAAAATAATATTTTTGATAATAGCTATGTTTCAAAAACAATTCAAGAAAAGATTAATTCTTGGTCTAACAAATCCTTTAATCTTAAAATGGAAGTAAGTGAAATTGAAAAGCTACTTTGTGGAGTTGAACAAGGGGTAAGCTATTTACCGACTAGCTTAATTACGTTGCTTAAAGAATATAATTTACCTTGCTACACCGGAGAACAATATCTTAGGGAAATTGATGAAAAGAAGAAAAATGAACTTTTGATTAGCAACCCTTTGTTGCCCTATGCATTAATCGTAACAGAAAGAGAATATAATCAAGTTTGGGAACTCCTAAAGAATAAGGAATTAAGTCAAATTGTTCCGGTCATTAGACATGGCCAGCAGGATATAAATTTAGAAAATCAGCAAGAGCGTATTCGATTTTTTTCAACATCAAAGACAATGAGTCTTAATTCAAAAGGCGTTGGAGCATATATACAACAACTTAAAAATCAAAAAGAAAAAAAGATGCTTGAACAAGAAGAAACAGATGTTGTGATGAAAAGTATTAATCAACAATATCAGATTGTAAAACAATTTCATTGGAAAAAGACAGAAGTTGATGACATCTATGAAGAGGAAATACGTGTCTTGTCAGTAGTATGCAAATTGGAAGAAGATTTTCTAATGTGTCAGGATTATATTACTACATCAAAGTATAGCCAAGATAAGCTAAGAAAATCCATTGATATACTAAGAGCGGAGTATGAAGTAGCAATAAAGAAAAAAGAAAAGTTTCAAGAGTTTCTAATAAACAATGAAATGTATAGGACAAACTTACAAGTGTCAGCAGAGTTACTCAATAAAATAGGCAGATTAAATCTAGAGAAAGAAGAATCGGGAAAAGCAAAAGAGGCTTTAGATCATGAGATTAAAGAAATAGTAATTACGGTATTAAAAGAGCGGGAAAATAAAAGTCTTACTGAAGAAAAATATGATCAAGTAAAAGATGCCATTGATGATGAACTAATAACTGCTTCAATAACTGAGCTAGAAGGTAAGCTAGAAAGCTATAAAGCAAAACAGAATCTTGAAATTAGAGATCTTGAAGAACAAATAAAAAGCTTGCATACTGATATCAAACGAGAACAAAGCCAAATTAAAAAAATGGCTCTGAATCTGTGTGATTATCAAAATGTTTTATATTCTGAAAGTTTGGAAATAGAGCTAGAAGATGAAAGTGAGCGTCTGGATAAAAAGAAAAAATTGATTGATTTGCAATTTAATGAAACAAACAAAAGTATGAGTCGCATTGTGTGGAAAAAGGATGAGATTGAAAAAACATTAGGTGAAATGATTTTGATTTCTGCTGAAAAAATTAGAGGAAATTATTTAGAAAGACGTGAGGTAGTTAACTATCAAATAGATGTAAAAGAAAAAAGAAAAATACAGATGTATAGAACTGAAATTAGATTAGCTTCACTGATAAGCAAAATGGAAGCGGAGATTAAGGATATTATGTATTGTAAGGCACAAGATATTTTAGAATTCTTTGATGAAATTGAGCCAAAAATTGAACCAATACTTAATCAGTTTAGCAGTATTAAGACTAATACCAATAAGCAAATTGATACGTTTAAGAAAAAGAATAGTGTATTTAATAATAAATATCAACAGACAGATGTAGGAACAGTTATAGAGGCATTTAAAGGTATTCAAATTCAAATTGAAGCATTAGATCGTACATATGATAAATATTTTTATTTAACGGAAAGGATTGATTATTACTTTATACAACTCTCTCAAATCCTCAAGATAATGGAACAAAAGATGATTCAGCTTCAGCATAGTCAAAAGGATTTAGTTGAACATGCCTTTTTAGAAGCGATGCGTATTTATCACGAAATCCCAAAAATATCTGAAAATTCAACTGTAGAGATAGATGGCATCAAAAAAAGAGTATTAGAAATACATTATGAAGAAATACAAAATGAATTACAAGCCAAAGAAAAAATGGATATATATATCAATGAATGCTTAGAAGGTTTAAAGACTTCTATCAAGGAAAGCGAAGATGAAAACAAAGTAAGAAGAGATCTTGAAAAATATATGTCAACTAAAGAGCTATTAAATGTTATAAGCAGTCTCGAACATTGCATAGTTAAAGCTTATAAGGTAGATATAAACGAAAAAAATAGAAGGATGATGACGTGGGAAGAAATTATTGTTAAAAACTCCGGTGGCGAAAAGTTTGTTGCATATTTTTCATTGTTAGTTGCTTTAATTTCTTACAGTAGAAAACACATACGAAGTCTAGATATTTTTAAGAAAAAAGAGGAGAGCAAAGTTTTGATTATGGACAACCCTTTTGGACCAATTACTTCAGGACACCTTTTAAAACCTATGTTTGATATTGCTGAAAAATACAATACGCAATTAATATGTTTATCAGACATAAAACAAGGTTCAGTAATTAACAGCTTTGATCTTGTTTATATGATAAAGATCAGACAAAATATGATGCAAGAAGACTTTATAGAATTGGAACCTTTGATTTTGGGAGATTTAAAAGAAGATGAAAAATTGGAAAAAGCTTATCTGTATACAAGTGTTGAGCAGATGAGGTTATTTGATTAGTCTAATTTATTTTAGCGGAATAAAAGTAAAAGGACTAAGTTGTTATCTGATAGACTGGTAAAGATAAAGGAGATTATATAATGTTTGAATACATAAAGCTAGAAAGAACAATGTGCTATGGGGACTGCCCTGTATATGAAGTTACTGTAGATAGTAAAGGTAATGTGGAATACATAGGTGATACGTTTGTTTATAAAATCGGACAGCTTAATTCGAAAATATCAAATAGAAAGGTAAAACAATTAGCAGATAAACTATATGAATTCAACTATAAATCTTTCGTATATGAACCAGGAGATTTATTTGCTACGGATCACCCATCGTGCATTACTACAGTAAAATATCTAAATGGAGAGATAAAGACGGTAGACCATTATCTTGGACACTTTCTTGTAGATAAAAAACTATCTGAATTTGAGAACAGCATTGATAGGATATTAGGAACAAAGAAGTATGTAAGCCCGAAGCTTTATATTTATATGATTGAAGTGTATGATACAATAAATATCGAACATATGTTAAGTAAATATATAGTTATAACTGTCTCAGAAGAGAAAGCATTAGAACTAATAGCTACAGAATGTAGTAATACTGAGTCTACAAGTACTAAGATCCAAAAAATTGGTACAGCAACTGACGGATATAAAGAAACTGGTATATTGATGAGATAATAATGATTTGAGGAGAGATAAAGATGGATATAACAATATCTATAGAGCAAATTGAAAAGTTGCGTAGAGAGTTTAGAACATATTTAAGTGCTACCCACCCAGACTGGAGCGAAAGCACTGTTTCAGTGCACTTCTCCGATTCATTTTATGCTTTTAACAATAACGTGGGATTAGATTTCTGGTCGTGCTTTACAAGTGATGCGGCAATGTTGGAAGCTCGTGACAGAATTGATGATTTTCTTTCTATAAATAGAAAATCAGGCCATGCCAATGAACGTGCTGATGGCTATTTGGCATCAATGAAACACCTAAAGAGTTTTTTGGATGAAAAACATCCTACTCTTGCTAAGGAATGGAGTGGAAAATCAATGAACAGTACATATTTGAAGACAGCTTTTCAAAACTGGATGCAAAATCAGAAAAAGTCTAATGGTGAATCTTACAAATCTGGTACAATTACAGCCTATACCAATGCTTTGAAAAACGCTACTACTAAGTTAAACCTTAGAGGTGCTACGCAAACAGATTTGTTCTACTATACAAACTCTGAAGCCTTCGAAGAGGCTTATAACATAATTATCAACGCACCCAATTTCAGAGAGGTTGATTTGGCAGCGGGTAACAAAGCATATTCTAACGGAATGATTCTATATAAGAAGTTTCTTAAAGAGATGTCCGAACCTGCATGTTGGATATTTCAAGGGAATCCCAAGTATTATGATGTAGTTGGTGCAATTAATGACCTAGATAAAATTACATGGGCAGTCAATCAGTATCCAAAACAGATAAAAGATGGAGATAAGGCTTATATTTGGCTTTCTGGCTCTGATGGCGGTATAATCGCCGTCGGCTCAATTATGTGTAATCCTGAAATGAAAGAACCTGATACAGATGATCCATATAGTCGAGGGGAATCGCTCAAAACAGAGCCTTACTTGGCTGTCGATATAAAAATCGAAAGGAAATTGACCTCCAGTATCGTTCTCCGAAGCGTGTTGCTTGCTGATGAGCGCACAAAGCGACTAGAAATATTGACATATCCAGGTGCGACAAACTTCCGTGTGACAAAGGAACAAGAAGCTGTTATTGATAGTATTATCAATAACAGCTATAAGAGAATTCCTATAACCACAGCAGTTGTGGTAAACTCAGCAGATAAAAAGCGTTATTGGATGTTTGCACCTGGCGAAGGTTCAAACATGTGGGATGAATTTTATAACAAGGGCATTATGGGTATTGGTTGGGATGAACTCGGTGACTTATCACAGTTCCCTTCTAAAGAGTCCATGAAAGTGAAAATGAAAACCATTTATGGTGAAGAATACTCTTACAAGAATCCTGGACATGCTACTTGGCAATTTGCCAATGAAGTAAAGCCTGGTGATATCGTATTTGTAAAACGAGGATTGAGCAAAATCATTGGCCGTGGGGTTGTAGTGTCGGAATACATTTTTGATGTCTCAAGAAGCGAATATCGCCACATACATATGATGAATTGGACACATCATGGAGAATGGAACCACGAGGGTCAAATCGTTATGAAAACCCTCACCGATATGACTCCATATACCGACTACTATAAACACATGGAAGATATGTTTGCAGTCACCACGGAAGAGGATTTGACTCTAGATGATGAACATGCTCAGTATGAAAGTTATACTCAAGATGATTTTTTAACTGATGTTTATATGAGTGAAAAACAATATATCACATTGAAGAACCTCCTACTCAAAAAGAAAAACATAATCCTTCAGGGTGCACCCGGAGTTGGCAAGACTTATGCTGCAGAACGTCTGGCACATTCTATTATGGAAGAAAAGGATACCAGCCGTGTTATGGTGGTTCAGTTCCATCAAAGCTATAGTTATGAAGATTTTATTATGGGATATCGACCGAATGATAAAGGATTCTCTTTGACCAAAGGACCGTTTTACAACTTCTGCAAAGAAGCTGAACCCGATGATAGAGAGTACTTCTTTATTATCGATGAAATTAATCGTGGTAATCTTAGTAAAATATTCGGAGAGTTATTGATGTTGATTGAAAATGACAAGCGAGACAAAGACGTTCGGTTGCTGTATGCAGATGAGCAGTTCTCTGTGCCAGAAAATGTTCATATCATAGGCATGATGAACACGGCAGATCGTAGTTTGGCTATGATTGACTATGCACTACGCCGCCGTTTTGCATTCTTTGAATTTGAGCCTGCATTTGACACCGAGGGCTTTAAAACATATCAGGCTTCAATTGCCAACAAAAAATTTGATAAATTGATTGATATCGTAGCCGATATGAACAAGGCCATCTCAGAAGATGCTTCCTTAGGTAGTGGTTTCCGAGTGGGTCACAGCTATTTCTGCACTGGAGACGTTGTGGACGATGCATGGTTGTCTGATTTGGTTGATTATGAACTTGTTCCTCTTATTAAAGAATATTGGTTCGATGAGTCTTCCAAGGTAGAGCAATGGATGTTAAAATTGCATGGTGCTATTAGTGGCTGATAACATAAGAATTAAGAATATTTACTATATGTTGGCCTATGCGTATCAAACCCTTAGTGAAGCAGGATATAAAAGTGTCGAGTCCGAAGACTTTAAAAATGTTCATGACCTCTTATCCTCCATTTTAATTAAGGGGGTTTCCAGTCAAATTAAACGTGGTCTACACCGTGACTATGTCCCGCAAACAGAAACCCTTGGTAGTCTGAGGGGGAAAATTGACATAACTAATTCTGTAAAACAACAAACGATGATGACCAGACAGATGGTTTGTCAGTATGATTTATTTTCTGAGGATACACAGTTCAATCAAATATTAAAATCCGCAATAATGCTTTTGCTTCGGCATGGTGATGTCAAACAGATTAATAAAAAGATTTTACGCAAGATGCTATTATATTTTGAGAATGTTATGGACATTGACCCATATCATGTAAATTGGAGTGCTGTTAGCTATCACAGGAATAATGCCACCTATAAAATGTTGATTAATATTTGCTGGCTTGTAATTAAAGGCCTATTGCTTACCACAAATGATGGGAAATATAAAATGGCACAGTTCCTTGATGACCAACAGATGCATTGGCTTTATGAGAAGTTTGTTCTTGGATACTACAAAAAAGAATATCCGCAGTTTGCTGCAAGTGCGTCCTATATTGATTGGGATATGGAAGATGACGATAGTAAAGTATTCCTACCAATAATGAAGTCTGATATTACACTTACATATGGCATCAAAACATTAATCATAGACACAAAGTATTATGGGCACACAATGCAGTCAAATTCCATGTTCAACAGCACTACCATCATCTCTGGAAACCTATATCAGATTTTTACTTATGTAAAAAACAAGGATGTAGGCAATACAGGGAATGTAAGCGGGATGCTTCTCTATGCTAAAACAGATGAGACCATTACACCAGACAATGAATATCTTATAGGTGGTAATCACATTAGCGTTAAGACACTAGACTTAAGTGGTAGCTGGGAAGAGATAAAGATGCAATTAGATTGTATAACGTCTGTCTTGATGTTTTGATTTTCTTCTCATACATTTTAAAGGGATGAGGGGAAGGTAAGTTATCTCCTTATACAATGGATTACACACGTAACGCGTCACCTCCACCGAATACATAAAACAAATTGTGGAGGAAATTTTCAAACTATTTGAGATTAGTTTTCAAACTATTTGAGAACTGACACTTTTATTGTTGGGTAAAGGAGACTTGCTTGCGGGATATATCGAAAATTGCGAATGAAAGATTGGGAAGAGAGACTTTAGAATGAAGGGTTTTGTCGGAATAGAATAGAAAGTATTATTTGTAAGACGGAAGTGGGTGAATTGTGATGGGGTATATTTTATGTTTATTCTAGAGTTTATCCATAAGAAAAATTCTTAGCAAGTCATACAATAACCGTCCAAACGTCGTGCCTGGCACTTATTATTTGTTGGGTAAAATGAGGCATGTTTGCATAATATGTCGAAATTTGCGAACGAAAGATTGGGAAGAGAGACTTTAGAATGAAGGGTTTTGTCGGAATGGAAGAGAAAGTATTATTTGTAAGATAGATGTGGGTGGATTGTGATGGGGTATATTTTATGTTTATTCTAGAGTTTATCCATAAGAAAAATTCTCTGTAAGTCACACAATAACCGTCCAAACGTCGTGCCTGGCACTTATTTTTAAAACTTTGATATTAATTGGTTGAATCAATTTAGTGCTTCTCTCCATCAATCTGTTGCTAAAAACAATAAGGCGAGAAAAATAATTAAAGATAAGCTTAAACAAATGATTTTAGACAGTAATTGTGATAGAAAGTTAAGAGAAATATTTTTTAAATATTATGATTAAATTCTTGAATTATTTAAGAATTATCACTTTAATTGGTCATACAAATTATATCGAAAAACAGATATTTTACAACTACAATAATCTTTAAGATATGGAGTAAGTATGAAAAATAAAATTAATATAAATGAAAATCTAATATCTAAAGTAAACTCAAAAAAGTTAACAAGAGGTAAGATTGATACATTTATGATGAATTTTTTATCAAACTTTGGTATTTCTCTTGAAGTCCTAAACATAGTCAAAAATAATTCAAAAGAAGAATATAGTAAAATGGCTTTATCACAGCACATCGTAACATTAATTAGTTTGTGTGAAACTTTATTTAGGGATATTTTCGTTTGTATATTAGAAAAAGAACCCAGTTACATAGAGAAGATAAAGAATGAATACAACTTAAAAATAGATAATAAACAAAATGATACTAACATAAATATAAAAGACATTTTGCCAGAATTCTTTAATTTTCAGAATATTTATGATATAGAAAAGGTTTTTAAGTTTATTATCGAAGGTGATAACTTTTTTGATAATATTGGAGAACTTGTAATACCTTTGTATGAATCAACAGATAATAAAATTAAAAAATTTTCACTAAACAAGTCATTCAAAAACTGGTTTTCATTATTTAATGAGGTTATAAAAGAGAGGCATAATATTGTGCATGATTCAAATTATAAAACTACATTTAATTCTAATAATATAACCTCTTATCAAAGAGTAGTTTTATTTTTCTCTCAAATATTTTCATTATGGATAACAAATAAATTCAGCCTTCCATACTTGGCTTTGCATATAAAAGACGGGGTAGAGATTCCGTATATAATAACTCTTGAGGAATATGATAATACTTGGGAACTGGTGGAATAATTATAGATTAACAACTTAAGTGAAATAAATAAAATGCTAGTTATGGCATTATCTTTAACCCACAAGTGCCAGGCACCGAACATAAGAACATATTTGCAAAAACACACATCTTCTGCTCAGTGATAGCAGGAGATGTATTTTTTATGGGAAGACCTTGGAGAGAAGAGTATAAGGGTGGAATATATCATGTAATAGCAAGAGGCAACAATAATGAGTATATTTCAAGGATAACATAGACAAGGAATACTTTTTAAAGGAAGTAAAAGAGTTTAAGAAGGGGTTAGAGTAAAGATATTTGCTATCTCTGATAAGATACATACATCAAAACACTGTATTAGTATATATGAGGTCGAAGGTAGAGGAATACAGATGGAGTAGCGATTGGTACTACAGAAACAATATAAACAACTTTATAAATATAGATGTATCTCTTAGAGTGCTGTCAGAAGACAGGACAGAAGCATTGAAGCAGTATAGTGTCTATATGAACGAAAAAGAAAAAGAAACCTATGACAGCAAAACTGTCATAGGTGACGAAGCATATGCTATAATGTGTAAAGCAAGGAAAAAGGTTGAACAGAGAAAAAGGCTGGATGGCGAGGGCTTCATAGAGATAAAGAATAGGTCAAGGAAAAGAAGCTTAACACAGTATAAACTCAAATATGCGAAAGTAGCAGTCGAGTTAAAATATTAGTACGACAGACACTGCCATAAAAAACTTGCTGAGTAGAAACAAATAAGTTCTTATGTTTGGTGCCTGGCACTTATAAATGGAGGTAAAAATATGGGAAAAAAATCAATTATGCTAATAATAGCATCAATACTCATAGTTCTATCCGCAAGTTTTTTAATTCCAAATGCATTAAGTCATCCAATAGTAGCTTTAAATACACATAATTATGTTCCTCCATTTGGGGCTGCTCAAGGTCAGCTAAAATATGAACTTACATTTGAAAATGTTATAAACAAATATTCAAGTAATGTAGTGGTATGCAAGGTTATAAGTGGAGAAAAGTATTCAAAGAATAAAAATATGTATAAAGTTGAAATAAATGAAAATTTAGTTGGGGAAGTAGAAGGATCTACTATATTTATTCATGCAGATAAAGATAGTTTAATAATGGGGAAATCATATTTACTATCCTTAAGGGAGCATGATTCGGCATTACAGAATAATGTTTTTTATGTTGCATTAAATCAATTTATAATTCAAATTGATGAAAATAGTAATCTTCTTTTACTAGAGAATTCAGAAACACAAGAATTTATAAAGCCTTTTAAAACTGATAAATTTAATAATTTGGATAATGCAAAAGCATATATAAATGAAATTAAAAAGGATAATATGTACATCAACAACACAAAGAAAAAGGTAATTGATCAAGCTAAAGATGTAGAGGAATTAATAAAACTTTCAAATCATATAATAGAGATATCGGTGATTGATTATCAAATCTCTGGAGAAGTCAATAATATAGCTATTGTTGATTATGATTGCTACAAAAAATATAAAGGTGGTAACTTTAAAAATATACACAGTTTATTGCTTCCTACAAATATAGAGAAAGATAAAAAGTATTTATTATTCCTTGTAGGAGATAATGACGATGTTACTTTAGCTACAAGAAAAGGTAGTGTGTTAGAAGTAGGTTCGAATGAATATAATAACGCAATAAAATACATAAACAATTAAAACCCACAAGTGCCAGGTGCAAACATAATTACAAAAAATACATCTTCTGCTAAGTGATAGCAGGAGATGTATTTTTTTATGGAAAGACCTTGGAGAGAAGAGTATAAGGGTGGAATATAACATGTAATGGCAGGAAAAAACAAATAAGTTCTTATATTCGGTGCCTGGCACTTTTAAAAAAATTTGAAGTGACAAATTTCGACAAAATTTTCAATAATTATATGATATAGTTATAATTATAATTAGGTTTTACTACTATAAATTAACATATCAGTTTGTTTCATCATAATGAAAAAAGGGGGAAATACAAATGAGTAGGTTAGGAGAAAAAAGGGACTTTATAAATATTAGCGATTTTTCAAAGGATGAAATTCTTGAAACAATAGAGCTTGGACAAAAATTAAAGTATGAAACAAAGAATAATATACCTCATCAACATTTAAAAGGGAAAACATTAGGTATGCTTTTTAGAAAAGCTTCTACAAGAACAAGAGTATCTTTTGAAGTTGGAATGTATCAATTAGGAGGAATGGCTCTGTTTTTAGATACAAATGATACTCAAATGAAGAATGGTGAAATTATTCAAGATACTGCAAGAGTGTTATCTCGTTATGTAGATGGAATAATGATAAGAACTTATTCTGATAAAGAAGTAGAAATGTTAGCAAAATATTCTTCTGTTCCTGTAATAAATGGTCTGACTAATGAGCAGCATCCATGTCAAGTTCTTGCTGATTTAATGACTATAAAGGAATATAAAAAGAAATTTGATGGTCTTAAGGTAGCTTTTATTGGTGATGGACATAATATGGCGAATACTACAATAGAAGGCTGTCTAATGGTTGGAATGGATATTTCACTAGCAACTCCAAAGGGCTTTGAACCAGCAAGCCATATTATGAAAAGAGTTAGGGAAATAGAAGAAACATCAAGTGGTAGTTTATATTTATGTAATGATCCTAAGGAAGCGGCAGAAGGTGCAGATGTTGTTATTACAGATGTATGGGAAAGCAGAGGAATAGAAGAGGATAGAAACATTAGGAGAGAATTTTTCAAAGAATTTCAAATTAACAGTGATCTCATGAAGGTAACTCATAAAGATGCAATGGTACTTCATTGTTTGCCTGCTCGCAGAGAAGAAGAGATTACAACAGAAATGTTTGATAAACACCAAGAGGTAATTTTTGAAGAAGCTGAAAATAGATTACATGCCCAAAAAGCTGTAATGGTTAAGTTAATGAGTTAATATATAAAAGCATAATAAATTGATGATTTGTCAGCTATACGTTTTGCACATTTTACATTGAATTCAAAATGTGCAAAACGTTTTCCTTTATTCATATACTGGCAAATTCTTTTTGAGGTTATTTTTAAGTAATTATATTAACAAAAGAGGGGAATTGATTATATGGGACAGTTAGTAAAATTGGATAAGAATAATATTGAAGACATGTTTTCATTAACTCCTATGCAAGAAGGTATGCTTTTTCATTACTTAAAGCAGCCAGATGAGGATCAATATTTTGAACAATTGTGTTTACAAATATCGGGAGTAATAGATGAAGATATTTTTGATAAGGCATGGAATCACGTTGTGAAAACAAACGAAGTACTTAGAACCGTATTTAGGTGGGAAAAGCTTAAAAAACCGATTCAGATAGTTTTAAAGGAATGTAATACACAAATTTTTAAACATGACCTTACAAGAAAAGCTAATAAAACCAAAGAAAAATTGTTAAATGAAATTCAAAATAGAGATAGAAGTAATAAATTTGATCTGAGGGATGTAGCTTTTAGAGTATCCTTATGTATGCTTGAAAGTAATAAATATCAAATGATTATAAGCAATCATCATATACTGTATGATGGCTGGAGTACAGGAATTATCCTAAAAGAATTTTTTGAAGCTTATAATTATATAAGTAGGAAAGCAGAGCTAAATATATTAAACAAAAATAAATTTAAGGATTTTATAATATACATACAAAATGAAGATAAGGAAAAGCAAAAACAATACTGGACAGAATATCTTAAGGACTTCAATACACCCACGCATCTGTTTTCAAATCTAAATAAAGATAAGCAATTACCAAAAATAATGAAATTTAAATATAATATTTCAGAAGCTAGAACACAGAGCATAAACAGCTTTGCGAAGGAAAGAAAAATAACCTTAGCCTCAATATTATATAGTGCATGGGGAATATTACTCCAAAGATATATGAGCTGCGAGGACGTTGTTTTTGGTACGACAGTATCGGGAAGAAATGTACCTATAAATGGAATAGAAAATATCGCTGGTCTATTTATAAATACCTTGCCTTTAAGGATTAATAATAATAGGGACAAGCTTTCAGACCTTCTAAAAAGCATTAACGAAGCAATTGCATCAAGAAAAGAATATGAAAATACTCCACTTGTAGATATAAACAAATATAGTGATATAGCAAGCAATGAAGAATTGTTTAATTCTATTATTGTAATAGAAAATTACCCCTTAGACAATGCTTTGGCTAACAACGACTATAATTTATCCATTGACTCATACTCTATTGTATCTAAAACTAACTTTGACTTAACTGTTGGGATTGATACCTTCGATGGGATAAAAATTGAATTGTTATACAATGAAGCTTTATTTACCCATGATGTAATAGAAAGAATTTGTGGACATTTTGAGTCAATAATTTTAGAGATGATTAAGAATCCAGAAAAGGCAATAAATGAAATTAATATACTGACAGATTTTGAAAGAAAACAATTAATATATGACTTCAATGATACCTATGCAGATTATCCAAAGGGAAAAACTCTGCACCAATTATTTCAAGAACAGGTAGAAAAAACACCTGACGAAATAGCGTTAGTTTTTTATGATAGACATTTAACCTATAGAGAATTAAATGAAAAGTCAAACCAACTAGCAAGGAAGCTAAGAGAAAATGGAGTAAAAGAAAATACAATAGTAGGTATTATGGCAGAGCGTTCCTTAGAGATGATAATAGGAATAATGGGTATATTGAAAGCGGGAGGAGCATATTTGCCCATAGACCCCAAATATCCCCAGGGTAGAATTAAATTTATGATGAGTGACAGCAGAATAAGTTTATTATTAGCCCAATCAAATTTAAAGAATAGCATTGAAGATGATATAAAGGTTTTGGATTTAGAGGATAAACAGCTATATGTAGGGGATACCTCTAATTTAGAAAGCATAAGTACGTCTAATAGTTTAGCTTATATAATATATACTTCAGGCTCAACCGGAAGACCTAAGGGAGTTATGGTGGAGCATAGAAGTATATCTAGCTCGATACAATGGAGAAAGAATGAATATAAACTAAACAGTACAGACAATGTACTTCAATTGTTTTCATTTTCTTTTGATGGATTTTTAACAAGCTTTTTTACTCCTATCATATCAGGTGCAAGGGTTATTATATTAAATGATGAGGAAGCTAAGGATCCGATATCTATTAAAAAGCATATTTCCTATAACAATATAACCCATTTTATCTGTGTTCCTTCATTGTACTGGGCTATATTGGAAACATCTGCCCCACAAGACCTAGAAGCCTTAAAGAAAGTCACATTAGCTGGAGAAAGTGTTAGTAAAAATATCATAAAGGCTAGTAAAGAAAAAAATACTAACATTGAAATAATAAATGAATACGGTCCTACTGAAGGAAGTGTAGTTTCAACTATTGCAAGGAATTTAGATAATAAATCAGCTATAACCATTGGGAAACCTATATCAAACAGAACAATTTACATAATAGATTCTAATTTCAACCTACAGCCAATAGGGGTAGCAGGTGAAATGTGCATAGGTGGAGATGGCTTAGCAAGAGGATATCTAAACAGACAGGAACTGACTGAGAAAAATTTTATAGACAACCCATTTATATCGGGAGAAAGAATTTATAGAACAGGTGATCTTGGAAGATGGCTGTCTAATGGTAATATTGAATTTATAGGAAGAATAGATAATCAAGTAAAAATAAGGGGACACAGAATAGAGCTTGGGGAGATAGAAAACAGGCTGCAAGCTTATGAAGGTATAAAAGAGACAGCAGTGGCTGTAAAGGGAACTAAAAATAGTCATTTATGTGCATATATAGTTTCAGATTGTGATATTGATATGCTTAAGCTAAAAAGTTATTTATCAGAGGAATTACCAGAGTACATGATACCTTCCCACATTATTAGAATTGAAAAGCTTCCCCTGACTCCAAACGGTAAAATAGATAGGGATATATTACCAGAGCCATCAGGAAGTACGAATATAAAGGTTAAGTACGAAGCCGCCAGAACTAAATTAGAGAAGAATATAGAAAAAATATGGCAAGAGGTATTAGAAATAGATGAAGCAATAGGAATAAATGATAGCTTTTTCGATTTAGGAGGACATTCCTTAAATGCTACTAGTCTTGTGGCAAGAATGCATAAAGTATTAAATGTAGAGGTTCCTTTACAAGAGATATTTAGGACTCCAACTATAAAGCAAATTGCAAATTATATTAACATGGCTAAAGAAAGCATATATACCGAAATTCAGCCAGCTGAGGAAAGTACATATTATCCATTATCATCAACACAAAAGAGACTTTATATATTAAATCACCTTAATAAAGAAAGTACAAGCTATAATATGTCCTCTATACTAATGATAGAAGGTACACTGAATAGAGAAAGCTTCGAAAATGCCTTTATAAAAATAATTGAAAGGCATGAGAGTTTAAGAACAAGCTTTCATATTATAGATGAAAAGCCTGTGCAGAAAATACATGAGAAGCTAGAGTTTAAAATAAACTACGAAGAAGTAAAGGACAAAGAAATAGAGGAAATAATACAGGATTTCATAAAACCCTTTGATTTAAGTCAAGCACCACTTCTTAGAGTTAGTATTATAAAGCTTACGGAGAATAAACATTTATTAATGACAGATATGCATCACATAATATCTGATGGAGTTTCGACGAGTATTCTAATATCGGATTTTTTAAGACTATATAACAATGAACAATTACCTGCTTTAAGAATACAATATAAAGATTATGCAGTATGGCAGCAGGAAAATCTAAAAACAGAAGAATTTAAAAGACAAGAAGAATACTGGCTAGATAAGTTTAAGGGAGAATTACCTGCTTTAAACCTGCCAACGGATTATCCTAGACCAACTGTTCAGAGCTTTGAAGGGGATGACTTAGACTTTAAGATAAGTAAGAACTTGACTAAAAAACTAAGAGCTATGACAAAGAAAACAGGAAGTACTATGTATATGCTTCTATTAGGTGCATATAATATTTTGTTGTCAAAATATACATCACAGGAAGATATAATAGTTGGAAGTCCAATAGCTGCACGACACAATGTAGACTTAGATAATGTTATTGGAATGTTTGCAAACACTCTAGTATTGAGAAACTATCCCGAAAATAATAAAACTGTGGAGAGTTTTCTTCAAGAGCTTAAGATAAGCTGTTTACAGGTTTATGAAAATCAAGATTATCAGTTTGAAGATTTAGTAGAGAAGATTGATATAAAGAGGGATACAAGTAGAAATCCAATATTTGATGTGATGTTTTCAATGCCTAATGTTGACCTAAAAGCTTTAAAAATTCAAGGACTCGAAATTAAGCCCTATGAATTTAAAGATAAAACCTCCAAGTTTGATTTATTGCTTACAATATTAGAAAAAGAAGAAGAGCTTGATGTAAATTTACAATATTGTACAAAGCTTTTTAAAAGAGAAACCATAGAAAGGCTTGGAAAGCACTATATAAATATATTAAAAGTAATGACAGAACTTCCAGAAATAAAAATAGGTGAAATAGATATTCTAGGAAAGCAAGAGAAGAGCAAGCTTTTAGAGGGTTTCAATAATACAAAAGCTCCATATCCACAAGAATATACTATACAACAATTATTTGAAGAGCAAGTAGAAAGAACACCTAATAAAATTGCAGTAGTCTATGAAGACCAGCAATTAACATATAAGGAACTAAACGAAAAATCTAATCAACTGGCAAGAAGACTAAGGGCTAAAGGCGTAGATAGGGACGTTATAGTAGGAATGATGCTTGGCAAGTCATTAGAAATGATAATAGGATTTATGGGAATTTTAAAGGCAGGTGGAGCCTATGTAGCAATTGACCCAGAATATCCAAAGGATAGGGTAGAGTATATGCTAGAGGATAGCAAAGTAAATATCCTCTTGACTCAATCAGATTTTATTTCTCAGCTGGGATTTAAAGGGAATATTATAAATTTAGATGACAGTGCTTTGTATAAAGAAGATAATAGTAATTTAGAAATAGTAAATAAATCTAAGGACTTACTATACCTAATATATACTTCTGGTTCAACAGGAAAACCAAAAGGACTTATGATAGAGCATAGAAACTTAGTCAACTTAATAAGCTTTGAATTTGCTAAAACAAATATAGATTTTAATAGTAGAGTTCTTCAATTTACAACAATAAGCTTTGATGTATGCTATCAAGAAATATTCTCTACCCTTTTAAAGGGCGGAGAGCTACATATTATAGACAATGATATGAAAAGAAATATAGAAGATTTATTGAAATTTATTGAAAATAACTATATAGAAACGGTTTTTTTACCAACTTCATATTTTAAATTCCTGACGAGAGATAAAAGATATATAGATATGCTTCCAAATAATATAAAGCATATAGTAGTAGCAGGAGAACAGCTAATAATTACAGATGAGTTAAAGAAAAAGCTAAAGGAAAATAAAATATATCTGCATAATCACTATGGACCATCAGAGACCCATGTAGTATCAACCCTTGCAATAGACCCGAAGAAGGAAATTGAAACAATACCATCTATAGGAAAACCAATATCCAATACCAAGTATTATATACTAAGTAGGAATGGAAAGCTGCAGCCAATTGGAGTACCTGGCGAGCTTTGTGTAGCAGGAGAGTGCGTAGGAAGAGGCTACATAAATATGAAAGACGCTACAAAGGAGAAATTTATAGATAACCCCTTTAATAAAGGCGAAAGAATGTATAAAACAGGGGATCTTGTAAGATGGCTGCCAGATGGGAATGTAGAGTTTTTAGGACGAATAGACAATCAAGTAAAAATAAGGGGATATAGAATAGAGCTTGGAGAAATAGAAGGTAAATTACAAAATCATGAGCAAATAAAGGAAGCAGTAGTGGTGGTAGGGGAAGCTGAGAACGGAGAAAAGTATCTATGCAGTTATATCGTACCTAATAGGGAAATGACAGTAGGAGAGTTAAGAAGCTATTTATTGAGGGAGCTGCCAGAATATATGATCCCCTCATACTTTGTAATGCTGGAAAACCTTCCACTAACACCAAATGGCAAGATAGACAAACGGGCATTACCAAAGCCTGAGGGCAGTATAAACACAGGCATAGAATATGAAGCTCCGAGAAATGAAACAGAAGAAATACTAGTAGGAATATGGGAAGAAGTACTTGGAATAGATAAAGTAGGAATAAATGATGACTTTTTTGAGTTAGGAGGACATTCCCTAAAGGCAACAATCCTTACAGCAAAAATCCATAAGGAATTAAAGGTAGAAGTACCATTACAAGAGATATTTAAAACTCCAAATATAAAAGGGATATCAGACTACATAAAAAAAGCTAAAAATAGTATATATAACTCAATAAAACCAGCACAAGAAAAAGAATGCTATCCATTATCCTCGGCTCAAAAGAGAATGTATATACTAAATAGACTTAATGAAGAAAGCACAAATTACAACATGACATCTATATTAGATATAGAAGGAAGCCTGAATATAGAAGAGCTAGAAAATAGCTTTATAAAGCTCATAAAGAGGCACGAAGCTTTAAGGACAAGCTTTACGCTAAAGGAAGAAAGTCCAATGCAGAAGATACATGAGGAAGTGGACTTTAAAATAGAATACAAAGAAATAAAAGAAGAAGTATTAGAAAAAGAAATAAATGACTTTATAAAGCCCTTTGACCTAAGTAAAGCACCACTGTTTAGAGTAAAGCTTGTAAAGCTGCCAAATAAGAAGCACATACTGATGACAGATATGCATCACATAATATCTGACGGAGTATCTGTAGGAATACTGATAAAAGAAGTAAAAGAGCTGTATAGAGGAGAAGAACTGGGAGAGCTAAGGATAAAATATAAGGACTATGCTATATGGCAGAGAGAAGTATCAGTATCAGAAGAAATGAAAAAACAAGAGGAATACTGGATAACAAAATTAGGAGGAGAAATACCTCAGTTAAATCTGGCAACAGACTATAAAAGGCAGGCAGTACAAAGCTTTGAAGGTGGAAGTATAAGCTTTAGGGCAGACAAAGAGCTTACAGAAAAGCTAAAAAGAACAGCAAGAAAAAGCAAAGCAACCCTGTATATGGTGCTATTGTCGGCATATAACACACTTCTTTACAGATATACAGGACAAGAAGATATAATAATAGGTACACCTACAGCAGGCAGACCCCATGCAGACCTGCAAAATATCATGGGAATGTTTGTAAACACACTGGCAATGAGAAACAATCCAAGTGGAGAAAAAACCTTTAAGGAGCTGTTAGAGGAAGTAAAGGAAAATGCCTTAATGGCATATGAAAATCAAGGCTATCAATTTGAAGAACTGGTAGAAAAGCTGGATATAAAAAGAGATATCAACAGAAATCCTTTGTTTGACACAATGTTTACATTACAGAACATTGATATAGAAGAAATAGAAATAGAAGGGCTTAGGATATCACCCTACAAGCTTAAAAACGAAGCATCAAAATTTGATATATCAATGATGACAGAAGAAGGAGAAGAAGAAATTTATTTTACCCTACAATACTGTAGAAAACTATTTAAAGAAGAGACAGTAAAAAGCTTTGGAAGCCATTACATAAATATATTAAAAGAAATAACAGAAGAACCAGAGAAAAAGCTGAAAGAAATAAATATACTTTCAAAGGAAGAAGAAAAGCAAATACTAATAGATTTCAATGATACGCAAGCAAAATACCCAAGGGATAAGACTATACATGAGTTTTTTGAAGAGCAGGCAGAAAGGACACCAGAAAAGGTCGCAGTAGTATTTGAGGACAAGGAGCTAAGCTACAAAGAGTTAAACCAA
>JBAVGO010000052.1:0-29709 GCA_049684915.1 Lutisporaceae bacterium
TTTTTTATGGCTAGAGCATGGAGAGAAGAATACAGAGGGGGAATATATCATGTAATAGCCAGGAGGAATAACAAGGAATACATACTTAAATAAGACGTTTATAAGGGCTATTTTATAAAACAGTTAACAGAGTATAAGCTTAAATATGCAATAGCAGCAATAGAGAACTTGCTATACATTGAGTGAAATCGGGGAGCATATAGGGATGTCAGCTGCAGCAGTAAGGGATATGCTGAATAGATATAAGATATAATAACTTAATAACTATTGCACCTGGCACCAAAGACCTTTAGATGAAATAAATTATATTCAGCAGTTTAATTAAAATAAAAAAGCGAGGTAAATGATATGAAAAGCGATTTTTACAAAGGCAACAGACAAAAGCTCTATGAAAGCTTAATACCTGGTACAGTAGTGGTGCTTTTTTCCGGACACCCAATCAGAAAAACAGCGGACGAAAACTGGCCATTTTATGCAAGCAGAAACTTTGTGTATATGACAGGCATTGATCGTGACCAGTTTATTCTTTTGGCAGAAAAAGGTGAGAATTCTACAAAAGAAACAATTTTCATTTTGCCCACGGACGCTTATGCCGAAAGATGGACAGGCAGAAGATTGAAGAAAGAAGAGGTTGAACAAATTTCAGGCATAGAGAATGTAAGACATGCTGCTGAATTTGATACATATTTACTCATTCTTATGAAATCTGGCAAGTTTAAAACGATAGCTCTTGACCTATATAAAAATGACATCACTGATATTGATACAGAAGCATTTAAGTTTGCTGAAAGAACTAAAAAAGATTATCCGTATATAAATATCGAAAATGTTCTGCCACAGATAAGAAAACAAAGAACAATCAAGCAGCCTTGTGAAATTGAAGCAATCAAGGAAGCTGTAAAAATTACACGTGACGGCATAGTTGCAATGATGAAAGCGTCAAAACCAGGCATGTATGAATATCAGTACAGGGCAGAATTTGATTACGCTTTAGCGCAGCATGGCGATATGGAAAAATCTTTCCCGCCAATTATCTCAACAGGAGACAACAACTTTTGTATTCACTATTATGATTATAACAGTCAGGCAAAAGATGGTGATATGATTTTAAACGATGTTGGCGCAAAGTACGATTATATGATGAACGACATTTCCCGTGCTTTTCCTTGCAACGGTAAATTTAATGAAAAGCAAAAAATGCTTTATAACTGCGCATACAACACATCAGAATATATGTTCAGCATTATAAAACCGGGTATGCCTATGGCTGATGTTGATAAAATTATAAAAGAATACAATTTCGAGCAGCTTAAAGCAATAGGACTGTGCGAAAAATTTGAATACGTAGGCAAGTATATGTGGCATGGTGGTGCTCATCACGTCGGATTTGACTGCCATGATATAGTTGACCCTGTAACAACAATAGAAGCTGGAATGGTTTTCTGTGTAGATATCGGCATTTATTGTGAAGAGTGGGGAATTGGCTTCAGACTCGAAGATAACTGCCTTGTCACTAAAAGTGGCTGCGAAAACCTCACTGTTGCAGTGCCAAGAACAATAGAAGAAATAGAACAAGTAATGAAAAAATAGGGGGAAAGGTACCTCGTCCACATGCTAACCAAAACACACCACCCATGTTGAGACGGATTGCAAATTGTATTGATAAAGAGTGGTTGATTTTTTACATCAATATAAATGAACAGATAATGGGAGGATGAGTATGCCAAAAGCACGAAAAATGCTAAGCAACTGGGAGGCACCGTATATTCAATCGCTTATGAAGTTAATTGAAACGCAGAGTAAGGCAACGCTTACGCATTGGGCGGTTGACTATTCTGAGCAGGTTATATTGCCGCTCTGGTGCAAGTATAATCCAAATGACCTGCGTCCGCAAAATGCACTGAATGCCGCCCGCGAGTGGCTGTCGGGAGCAATCAAACTGCCGCGGGCAAAAGCGGCAATACTTGAATGCCATGCGGCCGCCCGCGAAGCAGATGGAAATCCTGTTGCACAGGCGGCGGCGAGGGCAATCGGGCAATGTGCATCAACCATCCATTCCGCACGGCATTGCATAGGGCTTGCTTTTTATGGAGCGATTGCCCTCGCCTATGACCGACTCGGAACGGATGCACCGTGGGGTCAAATCGAGCAATGCGCCGCCGAGGAGTGCGGACGTATGCTTGACGCACTACGTGCTGTTGCAGTGGAGAACGAACCAAATCTGGCGAAAATCGATTGGAAATGCTGACCATGATCCGCTGGGGACTAGGACATTTTGCTGAGGGTATCGCTCATCACACCCGCTTCAAGAAAATGATAAAAGCAATGTATATTTCAAAATCATTGATAACTGATGAGATTAGTAAGAGAGATTAAGTTCCAGTATGTCGGCAAGATTATGAGCATAACGTGATACTGGAAAATTCTAGTTTGATCATAATAAAGCAAGGCACCCTTCGGCAAATTTCGTAGAGTGCCTTGCTTGCTTTTTCATTATGCATCCACATCCATCGTTAACCTGGCCTCATAGACTGAGGCCATTCCTGCGCAAAACAGCAAATACCGAGTACTGTTTTCACAATTAAAATGAAATGATTACACAAATTACATAGAGAGATATTTCAATTTTTCAAAAAAAATACCTCTTTACAATCACACTATTCTGTGATACTATATACTGGTAGTAAGTTATACTTAATACAAGTCATACAGAATAGTGAAAAAAGGAGGAATTACGTTGGAAAACCTTACGGAAATGTTGAAAGGTGTGCTGGAGGGCTGTGTCCTTGAAATCATCAGCCACGAGGAAATCTACGGTTACGAAATCACACGGCGGTTGAACGCTCTCGGATTTTCGGACATTGTGGATGGGACAGTCTACACCATCTTGGTACGGCTTGAGAAAAACAAACTCGTGAACATAGAAAAAAAGCCATCCGATATGGGGCCGCCGCGAAAGTTTTTCGCACTCAACGACGCGGGGCGCAAGGAACTACGGAAGTTCTGGGGAAAATGGGAGTTTGTATCATCAAAAATTAACGAGTTAAAGGAGAGAAAATAATGAATTTTGGGGAAAAAATCACAGGCAGCGACATGACTAAAGAATTGAGAACTTTTGAATCGCGAGCCAAAAAGCTGCCGGCTGATTATCAAGCGGCATGGGAAAAAATTAATGTCAATCTTTGGCCGCACTCAGATTTCACCGGTCGCAACCTCATGCCAATTCTTGACAGTGTGCTTGGCCTGCTCGAAGAAACGGCATCGGACGGTCAGAGTGTCCAAGAGGTTTTGGGTGACGATATCAAAGGTTTCTGTTCAGCGCTGGCCGGCGAAGAAGGCGCAAAGTCTTTTCGCGACAAGTGGCGTGAGCAACTCAACAATAATATCGCTAAAAAATTAGGTAAATAGGAGGATAAGATGAGAATACAAGATATCATCGAAGGCAAAAAAGAGTGGCGAGCGCACGTGGCGCGTGTCAAAGCGCTCCCGCAAGATTATCAGATTGTTTATAAAGAGATTCAAAAATATCTCTTTAAGGTCGGCCCTATTGAGCTAACCGACGGGACGGGTTTGCTCTCGGGGATTATCGATTTTTTCGAAGAGGGTGCGGCCTTGGGGAAAGGCGTGCTCGAAGTGACGGGCAGTGACGTAGCGGCTTTTTGCGACGATCTAATCAAAGATTCAAAAACTTACGCTGACATCTATCAAAAATCTGTTGACAAGACCAATAAATAGGTGCCAGGTGCAGAAGTTATTAAGTTATTGATGCAAGTTGATCCTCCTGATAATATATGAGTAAAAATATTATCAGGAGGGTTTTTTTATGGCTAGAGCATGGAGAGAAGAATACAGAGGGGGAATATATCATGTAATAGCCAGGTGAAATAACAAGGAATACATACTTAAAGAAGAAGCTGATAAGGGCTATTTTATAAAACAGTTAACAGAGTATAAGCTTAAATATGCAATAGTAGCAAGGAATATGTTGAATAGATATAATATATGATAACTTAATAACTATTGCACCTGGCACCCAAAAATAACTTGACATTCCAAAAGATTTAGCCTATATTTTATATTACCACTGGTAATATAAAATAGGGAGGTCAATAATGAAAAAGAATATTACCAAAGAGCAAATTGTGTATACTGCACTAGAGTTAATGCGTGATAAAAACGATCTGCGTGGATTAAACTTGCGTGAGATTGCTCGTACTATAGGCTGTGCACATACAAACCTATATAATTATTTCCCATCATATACTGATTTATTGTGGGAAGTTCATGCAGTATTACAGAAGAAATCTATGGAAATGCTTGCTGCAAAACTTTCAGAAGTTAAAATAGCTGAATTAAAATTAAAATATTTTTTCGACACTTTTTTGGATATTTATATAGATAACAAAGGCTGGTTTAGACTTGCGTGGCTTGAGTATATCGGCGATAATCGTCCAGAAAATGATATCATAGCAACAAATACAGCATCATCACAACTAAATAGTTACATCATTGAAATTTGGGAAGAGTTATATGGAGTATTACTTGATAAAGAAATAGTACACCGTATTTTGCATAATACACATTGCTATATTGTTGGGGAAGTTTCAAATTACATCGCTGGAAGAGGATTAATTGAAAACGAACTTGAGCTAAAGAATTATGTAGTAAAAGAAGCTATCAATATACTTACGCTGTGTTTGCGTAACTGCTGATTGAAATAATTTATGGAGGTAGTGTCAATGGATGATAAATTTTCACTTACCCATGTTAGTATGCTTAAGCTTCAAACAGCAACTGAATTACGTGAGTGTAATGATTATACCTTAAAATTTGGTTTATCTCTGACGGAAGAACAGATACAAGGTTTGGTCAGAAAGAGATTTGAAGCTTTAAAGGACACAGGGCGCATCGAATTCGGGCAAGGCATCTTAAAAAAGTTAATATGCGAATTCTGTGATTCTCCTTATATAACAAAGGATAATTACGAGGAAGTAATTTTAGAATTGCAAGACTCCTTTTATTATTTTAAAAACGAATCCATGGACTTAATTTCGGATGATGAACTGATTTCGTTTATGAAGCAGCATTTTGACACTGTCTGCCAAGGTTCATTAGAATATTTAAGCGGAACATCCCTAGAAGATTTGTGTCGTAATACAAGATATGGTTATGAAATTGATGACAAGGATATCTACGGACGCTTATTTTAATTGGAGGTATTATGGAGGATAATGAACAAAATTATTTATCTGGTTTATCTGAATACACCTTTTTGAATGGGACTCTGTCTGATGAGGAGCTATATAACTTTCAAAGCCAATTGTGGCTTTTGTTAGGGCAACGAACCGAGAGATATTCGATGGGCGACAGCAGTTCTATTCCAATTGAAGTAGCACAAGAACTGTTAAAATCAATTTGCTATTGCATCGGTATATATTTAAAAGCTAAAGATAATAAAATTGTTTTGTCGCAAATTAAAACAGTAGATACCAACCAGTTATTTTCATTGGGACTTGCAGAAGTAGAAAGACAGATTTCCATTGGAAAAGAATTTTTGCGTAAAGCTGTTGCTGGTACATTACAAATTGACAATTTTTTCTATAACGACACACTGACGCAAATTGAGTATTTTTTCAAAAAATATGATTACCGTTTTTTCGCTCACGAGATTCCCTGCATGATTGATTATCCATTATGCCATTCTATAGAAGAGCTTCAGGGAATTAAATATATAAATAAGTATTTGCATTGTCTAACTATCGAGAATGAGTTTTGTCGGAACTTTGATACAGACAAAATTACTGCCTTATTACAAGCATATTGTTCTGATTATAAAACACAGCTATTCAATATATATGAATTGGTTGCTAATAATGCTATTGGATTGGCTTTGATTAAAGGAAATATATTTGTTCTCGATATTTGCAAAGCTGATTGCAAACGGATTATCAAATATTTACTTTCGTTTTCAAAGGATAATGCAATTAGAAAGCTTGTCCATGCAGCAGAAGAACTTTGCAATTCACTTGATATTATAGACTTGACAGCACAGGAATATTTAAAAAAGAAAGCGACAGAATTGTATGGTAGAATAGAAGCTGTTAAGCATATTAATTGCTTTGACAGTCTGTTTATTTCACTGTATAGCGAACAAGCAGAAAAAACAGCTACTATCCGATATATTGATAGTGTTATGATGGACGATGAAGCATTAAGAAATCTAATTTCTGAGCTGCACAGTTGTCGGTTTGTGTCAGACAAAATTCTTATTGTCAAACAGCAAATCCATAGTCTGCGTGATTTAGCAGAGGTGCTCAATATTTGCTTTTGGGATGATGAGTGCATTGCTCTATTTGACTCCTTAGATAGTACGGAAATTGCACTACTGCTACATTTTTTATATCAAAAGCGCAATTTGTGTCCCTCATGGCAATCAGAATCTGGATGGGAAATGCAGCTATTAAACTATATAGAGAAAATAGAGCATTCAAAGAAAATTGAAATAGAGAATATGATAAATGAAATTGAATAATAGGCATCAGTATATGACGTTGAAGATCTCTCTGACAGTATTAGAATATAAATACCGTCAGAGGGACTTTTTAAAATATTTTTATTGCTTGTTTATTATAGTATAATTCAATTATACTATTCAACTATAGCCAAATAGCGTAATACCAAAAGAGAGGGTGTGCTCTATGGAAAAAGAAGTATGGAGATTAATAGAAAACGAGAATAAAAAACAACCTCTGACAGATGACGATATTGCTAGACGATTAAATATCAGCATAGATAGAGTAAAAGATATTAGAGAAAAAAACAGGATACCCAATTCAAGAGATAGATTAAAGCCTTATATTTACAGCGATGCAAAAAAAATAGTAGAGCACAATCCAACAATTTCTCATAGAAAATTGTTGGATGAGTTAAATGGGTTAGGCTACAATATTTCCAGACATGTTGCATTGAAATTGATGCAAGAAATATTAAACAAAAATGATGGCATCAAACAAGTTGAATATGACATAAAAAATGACATAAAAAATGACAAGCTTGAAACTAAAAGTGAAAGCACCGAAAAAAATGTCAGTAAGGAACCGATAAATAACAATGAAGCTAATGATAAAAGCGACAATATGCAGGCGTCTTTCCATAATGTTATAGGATATGATGGATCTATTAAACTGCAAATAAGGCAAGCACAAGCGGCTATTTTGTACCCGCCAAAAGGATTGCACACGATTATATTAGGTCCGTCGGGCGTTGGAAAGAGTCAACTGGCAGATTCTATGCACAAATTTGCTATTAATACAGAAAATTTTTCTGCTAATGCCCCTTTTTATGCTTTTAATTGTGCAGATTATGCGGATAATCCACAGCTGTTATTATCACAGCTTTTTGGTTATATTAAAGGCGCTTATACAGGAGCAGAGAAAGATAAAGCAGGCATTATTGAACATGCAAATGGTGGTATCCTATTTCTGGATGAGATTCACAGGCTTCCTAGTGAAGGACAGGAAATCCTTTTCTCCATACTAGATAGAGGCGTATATAAAAGACTGGGTGAAACCGAATCAAACAGAAAATCTAGTCTGATGATTATTGGTGCAACCACAGAAAATCCGGAATCTGCTTTACTGGCAACCTTTAGAAGAAGAATCCCAATGGTGATTGAATTGCCACCACTTAAAAAAAGACAGTTAAGCGAAAGATATCAACTGATTAAGCTATTTTTTAATGGAGAGGCAAAAAAAATTAACAAAGACATTATTGTTGATAAGGATGTTATCAACATGCTTTTAAAATATGAATGCCTTGGGAATATCGGACAATTAAGAAGTGATATTCAGGTTTCGTGTGCTCGTGGATTGCTAAATACAATGCTTGAAAAAAGCAATGTGCTTCAAATCAAGATATCAGATCTGGCAAATCATGTTAGAATAGACATGCTAAACAAGAAAGCAAGGGATTCAGATGTATCGAAATATACAGAAAAAAATCTTTACTTTGGTATAAATGATTCTGTCATGGGGCAGGAAGAGGACAATCAATATGTGATTTCAGATAGGATATACCAATTCATTGAGGATAGGTCTCTGAAATTGGAGAAGGAAGGGCACAAACCAGAAGAAATCAACCTAATAGTAGGAAGGGAAATTGAAACTGAGTTTGAGAATCTAGCAAAACGTTTTAATGATAGAACAGATATCACAAAACTGGAGCTGAAAAATTTAGTAGGTGCCAATATAACTCAAACCATAGAACATTGCTTTAATGTTGCAAAGAATTATTATTCTGAGCTGCAGCATAATTTTTACTATACACTTGCTATTCATATGAGCGCAACCTATGAAAGAATTATTCAGGGCAAAAGCATTATTAATCCCCACATAAGTAAAATAAAAAAAGATCACCCCAATGAATTTAAGGTTGCAACGATTTTAGCTGAAGTGATTAATACAGAGCTTGCCATTAAACTGCCAGAAGGTGAAATAGGCTTTATAGCAATGTATATTAAGGCATTCATAGAGAAACCTCCCGAAAAGGTTTCTAAGGTTGGTGTTATTATTCTTACCCATGGCAAGGTTGGTAAGGCTATGGCAGAAGTAGCCAATAAATTATTAAACACCAATCATGCGGTTGGATTGGAAATGTCTTTAACGGAAAGTCCTAAAAGAGCTTTAGAAAAAGCAATTATTGAAATAAAGAAAGTTGATGAAGGTAAAGGCTGTGTCTTATTAGTAGACATGGGTTCATTAACGACATTTGGTGATATCTTAACAAAGGAAACTGGGATACCGGTAAAAGTAATTGATCGTGTAGATACAGTAATGGTTTTAGAAGTTGTTCGAAGGGCGACAATTTCGGAATCCACATTGGAAGACGTAGTCGCAGCTATCACTAAAAACACAGAGAAAAATGAAATTATCCGTTCAGATAATTACAATTACAGTAATCGTCCTAACGCAATTGTGACGATTTGCATTACGGGAGAAGGCTCTGCAGAGAAAATGAAGGGCTATGTTGAAAGCATTATTAAGAAAATGGAAAAAGATATTGTGGTCTTTCCTATTGGTGTTATCTCGCCAATCGATATTGATATTGAAATACAAAGAATCATGAACAAATATAATGTCCTCTGTTTTGTAGGGACTATTAACCCCGAATATAACAACATTCCCTATATTTCCATGGAGAGCATATTTAATGAAAATGGACTACAAATGCTAAATGAGATTATCTATGAAATCAAGACTTTTGGCAATGATATTCAGGAAATCATCCACGACGACCTGATTTTACTTGATGTAGAATTTAAAGATAAAAATGAGGCATTAGCTCAAATGGTTATGATGCTTCAAGAAAGAGGATATGTGGATGAAGATTTTTTACTGGGGGTATACAAGAGAGAAGCTATTTTCCCAACTTTTTTAAAGGGAAATGTAGCTATCCCACATGGTTACCCGCAAAATGTCATAAAACCTGTCGCTTTGATTGCAAAACTCAAAAATCCGATTGAGTGGCATGAAAAAAGGAAAGTGGATATAATATTCTTGATAGCTTATAAAAATAATTCCAAGAAATATTTTAAAGATTTTTATAAGAAGATAATGAATGTTGAAGTGCTTGAAATGATTAAAAATGCTGAATCAAAAGACGAAATGAAGAAGTTAATTATCAACCATAGCTTAAAGTAAGCGAAGATATTTCTGAGTAAACAAGTTAATAAATAGTTAAATAAAAGCATGCCATAAAATGTGTGGCATGCTTTTTGCTGTTGTATAGAGCATGACGTAAAAAAGCAATGGAGGATAATCCTATGAATTATTTAAGCAAAGATTTAATCAAGATCGGAGTAGAAGCAAAAAACAGCACAGAAATTATTAAAAGTTTAGGAATGGTATTAAAAGATAATGGATTTATTAAAGATACTTATATCGATGCAGTTATTGCTAGAGAAGCTATATACCCGACAGGACTACCTAGTATAGGAGTAACAGTAGCTATACCTCATACTGACAGCAACCATGTTTACAAGTCTGCCGTGGCCATTGCAGTACTAAAGGAGCCAGTTGGATTTTATATGATGGGCGGCACAGGGGAATTGTTAAATGCAAGGATTGTTTTTTTGCTTGCAATATCAAATACGAAAGAACAGCTAGAATTGTTGAAAAATTTAATGAGACTATTTCAAAATCAAGAAGTACTTGAAGAAATTTTAAATGCAAACACTTCTGAAGATATTTACCAAATTTTAGCACAAATTATTTAGATGGAAGGAGGTGAAATCATGAAGGACATTAAAGTATTGACTGTATGTGGATCTGGAACGGTTACTTCTGCAATGCTGTCTGAAAAATTAAAGGAAGTGTTTAAACCCTACGGCTATAAAATTAAAACCTTTGAAACGAATCCAGGTGGCGTTTCAGCAGAATTAGTTGCAGGAGGATTCGATTTTATAGCATTCTCAAGTCCAATTCCAGGAACATATGACATTCCCGTGCTAAATGCAGTAGGATTTTTAACAGGATTTGGGGAAGACGAGTTCGTTGAAAAAGTACTGGAAGTACTAAAGAATATGGGAAAATAAGGGAGGAAATATTATGTTATTATCGCTCAAAGCCATTTTTGACACCTTCGGTGCAGCAATATTTGTCCCAGTTGTGCTATTTATCATCGCTCTTATATTGAAAGTCAAAGCTAAAAAAGCATTTCAAGTAGCTGTTTTAGCTGGAATCGGGTTAACAGGATTTAATATGTTAACTGGTGCATTCATTCCGTTGATCGTGCCGGTAGTTCAAAAAATGGTTGATTCAACAGGCGTGAATCTTCCGATATTTGACATGGGCTGGCAGGCAACTGCAATCGTAGCTTATTCCACTCAAGTAGGTATGATTTTTATTGGTTTGGCTTTGTTGATTCAAACTGCATTATTTTTGCTGAAATGGACCAATATATTCATGCCGGGAGATTTATGGAATAACTATTCCTTTATGGTTTGGGGTTCTATGATATATCTAGTTACAAAAAATATGTACTTAGCTATCGGTGTTATGATTGTACAAAACTTATATGTACTATTATTTGCAGAAGTACTTGAAAAAAGATGGTCAACATACTATAACTACCCAAACTGTGCATTAACCGCACCTCACCATGTTGGGGGAGTGCCCTTTGCACTACTGCTCAACTGGATTATGAATAAACTAGGTTTTTATAAAATAAAACTAAATGCAAACGCACTGCAAGAAAAATTAGGGTTCTTCGGAGAGCCAATGACATTAGGATTGATTTTAGGTGTCGCTTTAGGAATCGTGGGAAACCTTTCACAACTTAACACACTGGCAGCTTGGGGACAAATAGCAACAGTCGGAATCTCAACAGCAGCCGTTATGACCATATTCCCAAAAGTAGCGGGTATATTTGCTTCTGCTTTTGCACCTATAACTGAAGCTTCTCGAAAATCTATTACAAGTGGGAAAAATAAACGCGAATGGTACTTAGCTGTTAATGATGCTGCAGGTTATGGAGAACCAAATACCTTGATTACCGGCATTATTTTAATCCCAATTATAGTACTGATAGCATTAATTATGCCAGGAAACAAGACACTACCAATGGTTGATTTGATTGCTTTACCTTTCATGATAGAAGTTATGGTTTCTACAGCCAATGGTAATATTTTCAAAGGTGTTGTAGGTGGCGCAATATACTTTGCACTAGGACTATTTATTTGTACTATTACGGCGCCAGTATTTACCGAAGTAGCTGCTTCTGTAAACATTACAATACCAGCAGCAGGAATGATGATTACAAGCTTTGGTATACTCAATAATCCAACCATGGGTTTATTGTTCCTTGCTTTCTTAACAAAAAATCCGATTATTATCGGATTAACCGTTGTTGTTTATTTTGTATTATATTTCGCTTACAAAATGAACAAAGAAAAAGTACATGCTTTTGTTGAACAACAAGCATTCTATGGTGACGAAGTTCTAACTGAAGCAAAATAACTCTTCTATTGGGGGGGCATACCTATGAAGGGAATGCCCCCCAATTATATTTATAATGTGTAAATTTAAGGAGTGCTGCTATGAAAGTTATTGTAGTTGGAGATATTTATGTCGATCCTAAGACGATGGAAGAACAAGCGAAACGGTTAAATGTTAAAGAAGAAATAACGGTTGTTTCCTTTAATTGGGAGAATACCAGCAAATCCGTGTTTAGACAAAGAGCACATCATATTGAACTAAAGGGTCCAGAAGCTGAAGAAATTCCGGAAGCTTTATATGAAGAAATAAAAGACGCTGATATGATTTTGACGCATTTCTGTCCGATTCCAGCAAAATTAATCGAAAAGGCAGAACACCTT
Source organism: Lutisporaceae bacterium (assembly GCA_049684915.1). Classification (GTDB taxonomy): domain Bacteria; phylum Bacillota; class Clostridia; order Lutisporales; family Lutisporaceae; genus GWB2-37-7. Next base: position 12,374 of record JBAVGO010000052.1, read on the forward strand.
AAACTAATTGGAACCTGTCGTACAGGAATGGAACACATAGACGTTGAAGCAGCATCTAAAAAAAATATTCCAGTGGTTCATTGCATCAGGAATGCTATGCCAGTTGCTGATTTTGTGTTAGGCCTTATCATAAGTGAAACCCGTAATATAGCCAGAGGCAATAGAAGCTTGATAGAAGGTCAATGGGGCAAAGAATTCCCAAACAGCCAGTTTACAACCACCTTGGATCAACTAAAGGTGGGCATTTTGGGGGTTGGATATATAGGTAAATTAGTAGCAGGAAAACTCAATGCCTTGGGTGTGGAAGTCTTAGGGACGGACACTTTTGTGACACAGGAAGAATTATTGGAAGAAGGCCTAAAAATTAAAATGGTCGATATTCAAGAATTATTTAAAACTTGCGATGTGATTTCATTACATCTTAGATTAAATGAGCATACTAAGAATATTATCGATAAAAAGCTATTATCATTGATGAAGCCAAACAGTTATATCATAAATACTTCAAGAGCAGGGGTCATTGTCGAAATGGATTTGCTAGAGGTATTAAAAAACAAAAAAATTGCGGGAGCGGCCATTGATGTATGGTGGGAAGAGCCTATTCCCAAAGACAGCGAATTTTTAAAGCTTGATAATTTGACAGCGACGCCTCATATAGCAGGAGAAACCATTGACGCTATTCCAATGTCTCCAAAGCTAATGATAAAAGAGATTAATCAATTTTTATTAACTGGTAAAAATAGCATGGTAGTGAATTTAAACAATATTTCTGTCAAGTAAAGTAATATGAAGTCTGAATTTGTTAAACGAGGTGAGTGACATGAAAGGGATTCCAGTTTCTCAAGGCATAGCCATCGGAAAAGCATTTATATATAAAAAAGAAGATTATACGATTAGAGACCAACAAATTCTCTCCGACGATGTCAATGCAGAGATTCAGAAACTGAATCGGGCTATCAAGCAATCAATGGAAGAAATTGAGGTACTAAAGCAAAAAACACAGGCTGATGTAGGGGCGAAGGAAGCAGAAATATTTACTGCCCATAGGATGATATTAGATGATCCTGAATTTATAAATAAAATCCACCTATTGATAAATGACAGTTTTTTCGCTGCAGAAAAAGCGGTTAAGATTGTTACCAACCAATTCGTTGACATTTTCAACAATCTGGAAGATGAATATTTTAGAGAGAGAGCTGCAGATATTAAAGATGTCAGCGAAAGATTGATTAGAAATATACTGGGCATTAATAACCCAGATCTTTCACAGATTATTGAAGATGTCATTATTATTGCCAAGGACTTGACGCCATCAGATACCGCTCAGATGAATAGAGAAAAGGTGCTTGGCTTTGCAACAGAGATTGGAGGGAAAACATCCCATACAGCAATTATGGCAAAAAGTCTGGAAATACCAGCCGTACTAGGACTGGGAAATATTATGGATATTGCTAAAACGGGAGATATGATTATCGTTGACGGGAACACAGGAGAAGTCAGTGTCAATCCAAATCAACAACTTCTTGAAGCGGCTAAATTAAGAAAGTTAAATTTTGAAGAGCATATCAAAGAACTAGTTCACATCAAAGCATTACCGACAGTAACGACAGATGGTCATAGTGTGGAGCTTGCAGGAAATATCGGTACACCTGAAGATACCCTTGGTGTATTAAAGAATGGCGGAGAAGGGGTAGGGCTATATAGAACAGAATTTCTTTTCATGAATTGTGAACAAATGCCTAGCGAAGATATTCAGTTTGAGGCATATAAAAAAGTATTAGTTGATATGGAATCAAAGCCTGTTATTATAAGAACGTTAGATATCGGAGGCGATAAAAAGCTGGATTATTTGAAGCAGGATGACGAACTGAATCCATTTTTAGGCTTGCGTGCTATCAGGTTATGCTTTGTAGAAGAAGAACTTTTTAAAACCCAACTGAGAGCAATACTGAGAGCAAGTCATTTTGGCAATGCCTATATTATGTTTCCAATGATTTCAAGCATTGATGAAGTCAGAAAGGCAAAGGAAATTCTATATAGATGTATGAAAGAACTCGATGAAAAAAATATATCCTACAATCAGAACATTAAAGTGGGCATTATGGTCGAGATTCCTTCAGCGGCTATAACGGCGGATATCATTGCAAAAGAGGTAGATTTTTTTAGCATAGGAACCAATGATTTATGCCAGTATACACTAGCGGTAGATAGAATGAATGAAAAAATAGCATATCTATATGAGCCGTTGCATCCTGCTGTTTTGAGACTGATAAAAACGGTGATTGATGCTTCACACAAAAGGGGTATTTTTACAGGCATGTGTGGAGAAATGGCTGGGGACGAATATGCAGCTGTCATCCTGCTCGGTTTAGGTCTGGATGAATTTAGCATGAGTGCTTCTACAATACCAAAAGTAAAGAAAATCATAAGAAGTATATCCTACAAAGAAGCTCAAAGAATTGCAGAAGAGGCTTTGCAATGTGAAACGGCAGCGGCGATTTATACCTATGTAAAGACTGAAATTGAAAGAATGAATTTAAATATATTTTAAAGGAGGACTAAGTATGGTAAAACAAACGATTGTTGTTCAAAATGAGACAGGACTTCATGCAAGACCTGCCGCACGATTTGTTCAATTGGCCTCAAAGTTTAAATCGGAAATATCCGTTCTTAAGGTTGAGGAAGGTGAACGTATCAATGCAAAAAGCATTATGGGAATTATGTCGGGAGGAATATCTCAGGGAACCTTAATATCCATTGAGGCTGAAGGCGAGGATGAGGATGAAGCAGTCGCTTCATTAATTAGATTAGTGGAAAGCAATCTTGACGAAGCTTAATTAGAGTAAGTGAATAAAGCATTCACCTGCACTGTTTGTTATATCAGTGTGGGTGAATGCTTTATTTAAAATACGATAATATTTCTTTTGGGGAGGAAATTATCGCACCTGGCTTACATGCTTTTAAAGTTTCTACTGCTTGATAGCCCCAAGTAACTGCAATTGAGAAAACCTCTGCGTTGTTTGCAGTGATAATATCGATGTCGGTGTCTCCTACATAAAGGCATTCTTCTTTGGGGAGAGATAATTGATTAATTAAATTCCAGAGTGTGCGAGGATCAGGCTTTGAAAAGTTCATGCCTGTGTAGCCTATACACAAATCAAACAGATTACCGAAGGTAGCGGCTACGACGCTTTGTGCTAATTGATCTGGTTTATTTGTTAGGACGGCTAATTTTATATCTTTTTTCTTCAAATTCTCTATAATTTGAGGAATACCTATAAAAGGCTCAGTCAGGTAAAGAGAATCTTTTATATAGATTTCTCTGTCATAACGACCAATATCATCTCTGAATTTTTCTACAGCTTCTTGAGGGCAGCCGCCATAAAGCAAGAGAGTTTCATAATAGTCTTTAAAGGACAGCCTGCAAATAGACTGACATTGATCTATTGTAATTTCGTGAAAACCGAATTTTTTCAGTGCTTTATTACTATAGTATGCAATGGTTGGAAGCGTATTTAATAAGGTACCGTCTAAATCAAATATACAAGCTTTGTACATAGTGTATCTCCTTTGGTGTGACACAAATGGAAGACCTCCATTAGAAGGTCTCCAATGTGCATTAACTTTTAATTGTTTTATACAGCAGAATAATCTTCAAATCTGACTTCTTCCAAATCCTTTTCTTCGATATCAAAAGATTTTCCAGTCAGTGATTCTACAGCTTTAATTAAAGTCATTGCATCCAGTCCATATTTCTTCATCAGATACATCTTTGAAGCACCGTGTGTATAGGTATCCTGAATACCAACTTTAATCAGCTTGCTGCCGATACCATGCTCTGCAATCACATCGGCAACAGCACTGCCCAAACCGCCGATTGTCACATGGTTTTCTATTGTAACTGCACCATATTTTACTTTTTTCAGTGATTCGACGACGGTAGGATCCGTAAAAGGCTTTAATGTTGATATATGAACGTGCTGGATAGAAAGTCCCTTTTGAGCCAGAATTGCTGTGGCACGCATTGCTTCTTCTGTGCAAATGCTAGATGAAAAAATGGCAATATCAGAACCCTCTGACAATACACGACCTCTGTTATATATCATGGGTTCATTTGAAGGAAATAATCTAGGGACATCTTTCCTCAGCATACGGATGAAAACGGGTCCGTTTATGTTATGAGCCACTTCGAGAACTGACTCGATATCGGTAGCATCGCCAACATCCAAAATGGACATGTTGGGAACGTTTCTTAATACGGCTATATCGTTAATGGCTTGATGGGAAACACCGCCAGGTGTCATAATTCCGGGAAGAAAGCCAACAAAAGTTACTGGTAGGTTGGGATATGCAATGGACATTTCCAACTGATCCAATACGCGGCGATACAAAAAAACACCGAAGGTATGCAGAAAAGGTCTAAAACCCTCTCTAGCAAGACCAGCAGCCCAGCTCACCATATTTTGCTCGGCTATGCCGAGAGAAAAATAGCGATCAGGATATATTTTTGAAAATTCCTTTACTTCGCAGGAACTTCCCAAATCAGCAGACAGGACAACAGCTTCTGGGTGTTTTGCAGCCCAGTCAATCATACATTTCTGATGCATATTTACTTCTATTTTCATAATCAATCACCTCATTTATTTATTAACTACATTTGCTCGTAGAATTTTTTAACTTCGTCCATTTCAGACTCGCCGATACGCACAAAATGCAGGAATGGTATGCGCCTTTCGAGCATTGGAATACCATGAGCAGATGAGGTGCGGCAAATTACGACCAAGGGTTTTCCTTCGTGTTCTACAGTGGCTGCATCGATAAGAGCCTGAACATCATGCCCATCAACATCAACAACTTTTGCACCAAAAGCTTCGAGACGACTTGCGAGAGGTTCAATATTCATAACATCCTTAGTATATCCTTCCACCTGCTGACCGTTGACGTCAATATATACTACCAAATTGTCCAAATGATAGAATGATGCCGCCTGAAATGCTTCCCAGGCTTGACCTTCCTGAATTTCACCATCTGACAATAGGACGAATACTTTGCCAGCTTCTTTCTTTAACTTTCGTGCATGAGCTGTACCAGCTGCGATACTTATTGTTTGTCCAAGAGAACCAGCGGTGTTTTCAAAACCAGGAGAGTGTTCAGCCCCAATCATTTCCATATTCCAACCGTCAACGTTGAATTTATCAATAGCACTATGGGAAATCCTTCCACATTCAGCAAGTGTGCAATATGCAACTGAAGCATAATGTGCAGGGGATATAAAGAAACGATCTTTGTCTGGGCTAAAAGCACCATGGTACAATGAACCCTTCGGATAATCCATGTTGTCAGGACCTGGTACGCCTGGGAACGGGAGGGCATCCATAGACCCGATGCTTGGACCTAAGTTTAATATTTTCATATAAAGTGCCGTAAAAATTTCGGCAGAGGAACAAGCTTGACCCAGATAGCACCCGCCTCTTTCGATGGTAAGCCTTAAAATGTTCTTACGAACACGGGTAGCTGCTTTTTGGATATCTTCTTTTGAATAAATTTTTTCTGACATTGTTCCAACTCCTTTTGTATTAAGATTGTTACATTCAATATTTAAAACTGATATTCTTATAAATGTTAACATAAGGCATAGAACATATTTATATAATATTGAACGATTGTTAATATTATTATTTCATATATGATTTATGGTGTCAATAGTTTGAAGAAATTTAAATTAACAGATAATATCCATGAAATAGCCATTTGCAGGCTATAAGCAGAGCAGAATGTAGCATTTGTTTATTGACATCCTGATGCTAGTCGTTTAAAATTAAATTATAATATAAATAAATGATAAACAAATGTAAATACAAGTAAACAGAATTTCATTTTAGGAGGGAATTGCTTTGAAGGTTGTAATGAAGGTGGAAAATGGCTATGATCATATGGAAATTATGGACATACCTGAACCTGTCGTTGAAAAAGATTTGGTTAAAATTAAAATAGCCTATTCTGGTATTTGTGGAACGGATCTACATGCTTTTAAAGGAACTTATGCCAGCACTAAAACGCCGGTGGTGCTTGGACACGAGTTTTCTGGAATTGTCACGGAAGTTGGAGCTGATGTAAAAAGAGTCAAGGTAGGTGATAGGGTCACAAGCGAAACGACGTATAAAACCTGTGGAACCTGTATTTACTGTCAATCAAAAGATTATAATCTGTGCTCGAACAGAAAAGGGATTGGCACACATCAAAATGGAAGCATGGCACAGTATACCGTATCCAGAGAAGAAAGTATTCACATTCTTCCGAACAATGTAAGCTTGTTGTCGGCAGCATTAACAGAACCTTTGGCCTGTGGTGTTCATGCGGGTATTGAAAAAGGTGATATTCGGGATGGCGACGTTGTTTGTATATTTGGGGTAGGTGCAATAGGTCTCTTACTGTCACAGGTGGCAAAAGCAAAGGGTGCAATAGTAATTCTGGCAGGACTCACTTCTGATGCAGAGCGTTTTGAAGTAGGGAAGAAAATTGGCGTAGACAGAACTGTTGATCAGATGAAAGAAAATATCAGCGAAATTGTAAAAGAAATGACAAATGGGGTTGGAGTGGATAAAGTCTTTGAATGTTCGGGGGCTGTGCCTGCGTTGAATAAAGGACTTGAAATCGTTAAAAAAAAGGGCAGAGTTGTTCAAATGGGTGTTTTTCCGAAGGAAAAAGAAGAGATTGCAACTGATTTGATTTTGCATAAAGAAATTGAATATATCGGATCAAGAAGTCAAAAACCTAGCTCCTGGGAAAAATCCATGACGCTGTTGGCTGCTGGCACGGTAGTTCCAGAAATCATTGTGACGAAAATTGTTTCGTTGGATGATTGGAGAGAAGGCTTTGAGGCATCAATAAAAGGAGAAGGCGTAAAAGCTGTTATAGAATGCAATGAAGGAATGGGAAATCTGTAGGTTGTGTTTGGTTTAAATCCCTTTGTAGAATGACCCTCCTACGATACACTAAATGCTACCATAGGAGGGTCGTTTTTATAAGGGTTTAAAGATAGGTTAGCTGTCACTGTTCAATTTTAATAATTTATTTGCTAAAGCTTCATCACTGATCAGGGTGTTAATGTATCCAGCTCTGATGGCGGCTAATACTGAGATTGCTTTCATTTCTGAAGCACAAATACCTATGGACCACTTAGGAGACCTTAATGCGTCCAATGGCGTTGAAATGACATATTTACCTTCAATGGGTATTTCGTTTCCGTTTGCATCAAATATGCGGGCTAATAAATGGCCTACGCCACCTTTGGAGAGCAGATTCTGTCTTTCGTTTTCTGTGAGGTATCCTGACCTTTGCAAGGTGGAAGCACTGTCGTACAAAGACCCAATTCCGGTTAATACGATATCTACATTTAAAGCCTTTTTTAGCGTAGACTCAATTTGGGGTTCTGCGATTAAATAGGAGTAAACTGTCTCGTTGTCAACGAAGGCAGGTGCGTAAATATTAGAGTAGGTTCCTTTTAATTTACCAGAAATTTTCATAGCCAGTTCTAGACCATCGATACTTGGATTGCCAGTTCCGAGACAGCCAACCATCTGTATGACGTTGATATTGTAGTATTCATGGGGCTCAATGGAATCGCATAAGTAGTTGATGGCGGGGCCCCATGAAATGCCGATTGTATTGTTATTCTCAAGAATGCTGTTTAAAAAATGAGCCGCTGCGGTACTGCATTTTTGAAGAGCTGTGTCGTAGTCAAAGCTGCCGGAGACGACGATGGCATCTTTTAGATTAAAAGCAGTTCGAAGTGATTTTGAAAGCTCTGCATTTTTTTTGATTGGACTGTGAATGATGATTTCTATGATGCCTAATTCTCTGGCTTCCTCTAAAATTCGCGATACGGTAGGACGAGATGTGCAGAGAATTTCCGCGATAGCGTTTTGACTCAGTCCTTGTTGATAATAGAGCTCGGCGGCACGGATCAATAAATCTTCTCTTGTATTCATAATGATAAGACTCCTTTAAAATCAATATATGATGTAATATTTTATCAGACGGTGTGATTTTCACTTTTAAGAACATTGTATCATATCGATGAACATTTGGAAACGAAAAAGGAAAATTCTACATCGTGAATCTATGAGAATTTATTTATAAGGCATGGCACATTGAGTAATAGGCACAAAATAATCCTACGTTATGCTCATATATGCAAAATATATCTCAAAAATATTGCTCTGCTTTATAGACAAATGTGCTATAATAAAGCAATTAATGAAGCTGCAAAATATGGAACCGTAACAATAAAAAATCAATTAAAGTTTTCTAAAGCGGAATATTTAAAAGGAGGAAGAAAGTGTGATTTTACAACAAGAAAGAGAGCAGGTAGTTGAGTATGGAAAAAAATTAGTAGAAACAGGTTTGACGATAGGTACATTTGGAAATCTTAGTGTTTATAATAAGAAATTAAATTTAATGGCAATCAGCCCCAGTGGTATGGATTATTTTGCCACGAAACCGGAGGACATTGTTGTTTTAACCCCAGATGGAGAGTTGGTTGACGGTGTCAGAAAGCCATCTAGCGAATATGATATGCACAGGATTTTCTATCAAAAAAGACCTGACATAAATGCGGTTGTTCATACCCATTCTAGATTTGCTACAACCTTGGCTTGCTTGAACTGGGGTATCGAACCACTTCATTATCTAGTCGGATATGCTGGAAAAGATGTGCCTTGTACTCCTTATGTTCAGTTTGGAACTTATGAACTGGCTGAAACCGCCCTGGATACTATGGGAAACCGATATGCATGTCTTTTGGGCAATCATGGATTGCTCGCTTGCGGGGGCGATATGGCCTATGCTTTTGATGTAGCACAACAAATTGAATTTGTGGCGGAATTATACTACAGGACAAAAACTGTTGGAACGCCTGTTTTGTTAAATGATGACCAAGTGTCGTGTGTTCTGGAAGGTTTTAAAACTTATGCAAAAAGAAATAAAGTATGATTTTATAGACTAAATCAAAGAAAAAGGCGTATCAACGGATGATTGATATGCCTTTTATAATTTAATCTGGGGGTTAGGTTATTTAAATACGTTTCACTAAATCTTTAGGAATGACAGCGGTATCCTGGCCATAATATTTGAAAACTTCAATGGCTTGGGTAATCTGCTCTTCTGTCATATGTTTTATTTCACCAACAGCACGAGCTGACAAATAACATTTAGCTGATTCTTCCATATAGACAGCAGCATATAACGCTTGTTTTAAGGAAACGCCTACGGTCATTACTCCATGATGGGCAAGGATGACAGCTAGACTACTTCCTAAGTATTTTACAGTATCAACGCCCATGTGGACGCTTCCTGCAGGACTGTAGGGTGCAACCTTCACACTGCCTGCGGTTGCATTTGCTAGGGTGGTGAGATCTGCCCTGAACTCATCATCTATCAGACTAATTGCTGTAGCGTATGGCTGATGAGTATGAATGATAGCATTCAAGTCTGGGCGGTTTTGGAAAATATAAAGAACTGCTTCTGTGTCTGAAGAAGACTTTCTAGTTCCTTCGATGACATTACCATGCAAATCCATTACTAATACATCATCAACAACCATATCCTCATAAATCATACCTGACGGAGTAACCAAAATTTCTCCGGATGGCATTCGTGTACTGATATTTCCACCGGAGAGAGCAATCAGACCGTATCTGTCTAATGTCATACCAGTTTTTATAACTTTTAATTTCTCATTTTCGAACATTAATTATTACCTCCATTAGAATTAAATTAGGATTTTTACTCTGTTTCTATAATATCATATGAGAAAATATATAACAATCAAAATATTGACTATTTTTCTATATATACAACAAAATTTCATAGATTATGTTATGGATATTAGCTAAAATATAAGCTGAGCAGTGATACAACTGTTGGAATCTATTGGTTTGTGTGAAGTTGTAATTATATTGAGTGAGTTTTAAATGAAGACTCGACCTGAACGAAATGCAAACAATTATGAAAATATGTGCAAACAAGTTAAGCAACCTTTTTTTATTATAGATTATTCAACTTTTCATGTCAGAACAGAATGTTTAACTTGACGTAGTGATTCCGCTAAGGTATACTGAAATTATACTTGTATACCTTTAGTTCGTAAAACCTTAATTATTTTTCAGGAGGACAAAGCAACGATGAAGAATTTGCTATCGCGTAAGGAAAGAGAAAAAATCGAGATAGAAAAAACCATCTTACAACACGCAGAAGATTTATTCAGTCTTAATGGATACGAAAATACGTCTATGGATGCATTAGCTACAAGCTGTGAATACACAAAGCGAACAATCTATAGGTATTTTACCTGCAAAGAAGATTTGTATTTTGCGGTTATGCTAAAGGGGCACACGAGACTATTTGAAGCCATACAATCAGAAAATCAAAAAGGCAGTACGGGCTATGAAAAAATTAAATTATCATACAAGGCATTTTCTGATTTTTATATGGAGTCCAGTTCTCTGTTTGACTTGATGACTCAAATAAAGGCGATTAAGTCGAAAAAGAATCCAAATGACCTGCCTTATTTTAGAAGATATGCTGATTGTATAAGAGCCCTTTATAAAGAAATTCTTTCGTTATTTGAAATGGCTCATAACGATAAAAGTATTCGAACAGATGTGGCGGCTTCACAGCTTGGATTTTCCTCTATTTTTCTTTTGAATGGTTTTTTCCATATGCTCAGTTTATCTGGAGACAGCTTTGTTGATTTTTTTGCCTTAGATAAAGAGCAGTTTATCGGTATAACAATAAAAATGCTATTTCAGCTATTGGATGGTGAAAAATTATGAATGGAAATAATGTCACAAAACTGATGTATCAAGACAAAGAAATCATACTGATTGCAACAGCACATGTATCAAAAGAAAGCACAGAGCTTGTAAAACAGGTAATCGCTGAAGAACGCCCAGATAGTGTCTGCGTTGAACTTGACGAGGAACGGTATCAAAATATCCAAAATCCAAAAGCATGGGAAAATACTGACATTGTTATGGTTATCAAAGCACACAAGGTCGGGTTTCTTATAGCGAGCCTTTTTATTAGCTCCTATCAAAAAAAGATGGCTAAGAAACTGAATACGCCTGTTGGCGGGGAAATGATACAGGGAATAGAGAGTGCTAGGAATATCGGTGCAAATCTGGTACTGGCAGACCGCAGCATTCAAACAACATTCCTTCGAATATGGCACAAATTAAGTTTTTGGGAAAAGTTAAAGCTGTTTGTCAGCGTATGCTTCTCTTTTGATGATGACACCGAAATCTCAAATCAGGATTTGCAGGATTTATTACAGGAAGACATGTTGGAGTCGGTAACAGCCGGAATGCGTAAGCAATTTCCTCAAATCGGAGAAATTCTGATTAACGAGAGGGATAAATACCTTGCGTGGAAAATTAAGGACGCTCCCGGCAGAAAGGTTGTTGCAGTGCTGGGGGGCGCACATGTGCCAGGCGTAAAAAAAGAAATATACCAAACACAGGACGTTAAGGATATTTCCGTCATTCCGCCCAAAAGTCGTTTTTCAAAGATAGCAGGCTGGATTATCCCTACAGCCATAACAGGCCTTCTCGTTTATGCTTTTGCTCTCAATGTGCAAACTGGTTTGCGGCAATTATCGACATGGGTATTATGGACCGGTACGTTAGCGGCTCTGTTTACCACATTATCGTTGGGTCATCCCCTTAGTATTCTTACATCCTTTGTCGCAGCTCCCATTACCGTGTTACACCCGCTGCTGGCATGTGGATGGTTTGCAGGGCTGGTTGAAGCCACAATTAAAAAACCTACCGTGCAAGATATTCAAAACATTCAAACCGACATATTTAGCGTTAAAGGCTTTTTCAAAAATCGATTCCTGAAAACAATCTTAGTTGTTATTATGGCGAATATTGGAGCCACAATTGGAACAGTGATTGCCGGAACGGATATTGTGAAAAACCTCTTATGAACAATTTTATACTTGCCTTTTCAAAGCCATACTCTCAGAACAATTGATTTTTTCTTAGATTTGAAATGTATTTTTCGAAAAGCTTAAGCTTTCTGTATACTTTTCATGATAACCTGTGGAATTAAGAAAAGCATTTAGATATTTTTCAATAGTGACAGGTTTGCTTGACATATCAATATAAGATGGTGGAATTGTTAGTTGAATTTTCTTGCCCTTTAGGTTAAATTTTACTTTAACAAACGGACTTGGCGAAGCAACAATTATGATTGAATGAATATCAAAGTCATAATTGTTTATTACTTTTTTTATATACGTATTGAGTGAATTATTTTCCTTAAGCTCCTCAATATCATGTTTTAGATTTTGCAAACATTGAGTTGAAATAATTGTGGATTTATCGCCGTTTTTTGTTATCTCATGCTTTATTAGGTCAATCATTTAACTGCCACCTTTCTAATTAATTTAAGGAAATGGCTCCGAATATTGAATAACAAGCGTCTATGTTATTTCTATTTAATTAATTATATGATAGCATAAGATTTAACAGCAATAAGATTGATAGTAGCTGACGTGCCTAGCACTTTATTATTAAATAGTTTATCAAGTTTAGGGGGAATAGATATGTGTGATACGATGGTGGCATTGGGAAATGCAACAAAAGATGGTTCGGTTATATTTGCTAAGAATAGCGATAGACATCCTAACGAACCCCATATTGTAATTCGAATACCTCGAAAAAAGCATGAGCAGGGACAAAAATTAAAATGCACTTATATCGAAGTTGAACAGGCAGAGGAGACTTATGAGGTATTGCTATTAAAGCCTTCCTGGATTTGGGGAGCCGAAATGGGAAGCAACGAATTTGGGTTGACAATAGGGAACGAGGCGGTTTTTACAAAAGAAAAACAAGGTGAACCATCTCTCTTGGGAATGGATATGCTTCGTATTGCATTAGAAAGATGCAAGACCAGTGAAGAGGGATTAAATATGCTTATTTATCTCTTAGAAACCTATGGACAAGGTGGAAACTGCGGCTACGAAAAACCGTTTACCTACCATAATTCATTTTTAATAGCAGATAGAAGCTCTGCATGGGTATTAGAGACAGCAGGAAAGTATTGGGCTGCAGAAAAAGTTAAAAACATAAGAAGTATATCTAATTGTTTATCTATAGGCAAAAACTATGATAGACACCATCCAGATTTAATAAAACATGCAGTGGACAAAGGTTGGTGTAAGAGTGAAGCGGATTTTAACTTTGCCAAATGCTATACTTCCCCGTTGTTTACTCATTTTAGCAAAGCAAAGGAAAGGCATTGCACATCTATCAGATTGTTGGAAGAAAAAATGGGAAGTATTAAAGTAGATACAATGAAGGAGATATTAAGGTCACACTCAGAGGATATAGAAGGAAAGCAATTCGCGAAACACTCTATTAATAGTGTCTGTATGCATGGAGGATTTTTCTATGGGGATCATACCACAGGAAGTTATATAACTGCTCTAAATAATAATCTAGATACTCACTGGATTACAGGCAGCTCTACCCCATGTATTTCTATATTTAAACCCTTTTGGTTTATAGAAGGAGAGAAATTGACCTTTTCTTCTGAAGAAGAGGATAAGGCTATAGAATACTGGAAGCAAAGAGAAAGACTGCATCGGATGATTATTGAAAATAGGATAAGTGATTTGAGAGCTTACTTAAATAATAGAGATGAGCTTGAAAGAAATATTGAAGAAAAGTTAATTAAGCTAGATTTAGAAAATGTCAATGAAAATGAATTGCTCGAGGTTATGAATTATACCCATACAGAAGAACATGAACTAATTGTAAATACAATACAAGAAAACGAATGTAATAGAGGATATATTAAAGGTGCACAATATTTTAGAGGATATTGGAAAAGTAAAAATAGAAAATTGTTCAAATAGGTGCCAGGCTACAAGGCTATAAGATTATTGTGTAATATACTTGGTGCTATTTGTTTTTTTCTTATTTGCGGATACAATAGAAGATGAGGGTAAGGAGGGAAGAAGATGTTTGAATTGCTTTCCTGGGTACTTAAGTATATTTTTATTGTTCTGATCTATTTGTTTATTTTTAGAATTATCCGTATGATTTATATGGATATTAAGACCATGAACGGTTCTAAGCAAGTTCACGGCAGTTTCCCTTATTTAAAGCTTATTAATCGAAGGGATCGCTTGAATTTTGATATTCATGAAAGCTATGTTTTACATAAAAAAACAACAACTTTGGGTCGAGACAAGAAAAATGATATTGTCCTTGGTGATCCCTTTGTTTCTGGGGAACATTCCCGGATTGTAGCAGATGAAGGATTTTATTTTTTAGAGGACTTGGGAAGTGCTAATGGCACTTATGTTAACGGAGAACGAATTTCTGATTTGTTTGCTTTAAAGGATGGAGATCGCATTAGCTTAGGTCAGGTAGATTTTCTATTTGTGAAGGATCAAAAATGAGGTGTAAAAATGTCTAAATATAATTATCGCAGCCCAGTTAACATGATTGTTGCTGTGGATGCGATTGCTTTTAGTTTGCTTTATCTTTATAAAATACCTTTCGATCCTTACCTACTGTTAGTAGGGGGGCTGCTGATCGCATTTATCTATGTAATTAACCTTATTTTAGTGAAAGCTGATTTGGGAGATATATATTTGTTTTCTATTGTGGCTATGTTATCAAGCCTTGGTGTTATTATGCTCTACCGCTTGGATCCGTATTACGGTTTTAAACAAATTGTTTGGTTTGGAGTCGGAAGCGTGCTTTTCTTTATCGCCTATTTTGTCTATCGCAAATGGAATATCTGGGGAAAACTTATTTATGTTTATCCAGCTGTTTCTTTTGCACTTTTTTTGTTGACTCTTACGATAGGAACAACTATTAAAGGTGCAACCAATTGGATTCAGATAGGAGGACATACTTTTCAGCCTTCGGAAATTATTAAATTATTATTTATCTTTTTTTTAGCCGCTTATTATTCTAATCCGGAAAAATTGACTTTAAAAATCAAGGGAATAGAGCTAAAAAACAAGTATGTTTGCGGGGCAATTGTCTACGCTCATATGGGATTTTTAGTGTTGCAAAAAGAATTTGGTATTACGCTTTTGTTGTTTCTTATTTATTTTGCATTTTTGTATGTTTTCGAGGAGCAAAGAAGTTTATTGCTTTTAAATTTAGCTCTTGCAGCGGTTGGAGGAGCTTTTAGTTTTCTTTTAGTACACCATGTGCAAATAAGGGTAGAAACCTGGCTCAACCCTTGGGCTGATATTTCTGGCTCAGGTTATCAGATTACTCAATCTTTGTTTGCTATTGGTTCAGGAGGCTTTTTTGGAACAGGGATTGGGCTTGGAAGGCCGGATTTTATCCCAGAGGTGCATACGGATTTTATTTTTTCAGTGATTTGTGAGGAGATGGGAATTTTCGGTGGCATTGCTGTGGTGTTGCTATACTTTCTTTTAGCTTACAGGGGGATAAAAATGACCTTAGCTATTCAGAATATGTTTCAAAAATGTGTAGCTCTTGGGCTGACGGTTATGTTTGGTTTTCAGACCTTTATTATTATCGGAGGGGTTATCAAATTAATTCCTTTAACGGGGATTACTTTACCTTTTATCAGTTATGGGGGAAGCTCTTTAATTATTAGCTTTATCGCTCTTGGCATCTTACAGGCTATTTCAAAAAAATCTACAGAAGTAGAGGAGGAGAAGGTTTATGAAACAGAATAAACGAATCATACATCTCCTTGTAGCAATTAGCTTGCTGTTTCTTTCTTTGATTGGCTATTTAACCTACTTTGAGCTTTTCACAAAAGAGAAGATTATTACAAATTCCTATAACCAAAGGCAGTGGGAAAGAGAGGATAATACCTTAAGAGGAGAGATTTTTGATAGGAACGGTAAAGTTTTGGCTCAGAGTCAACTTAAAGGAGATAAGCCTGAGCGGATTTACCCATATGGAAGACTATATAGCCAGGTTATTGGTTATAACTCTCGCTCCTATGGGAAAACTTTGTTGGAGGCAAAATTTAATAAACAACTGTTGAATATCAATGAATTTACTCCGGTTCTTGATATTAAGGATAAGGTAACGGGGGAACAAAAGGTAGGAAATAATCTTTATTTAACTATTGATCATAGTCTTCAGGTTATGGCAAATGAATTGTTAAACGGCAAAAATGGGGCAATCGTGGCTATGGATCCTAAGACAGGTGCGATTTTAGCCATGGTCAGCAAGCCAGATTTTAATCCAAACAATGACGCTCTGCAAGCTAATTGGACAGAATTGGTTGAATCAGAGAATGACCCTTTTCTGCCAAGGGCTACTAGGGGTTTGTATGCTCCTGGTTCTATATTTAAAACAGCTATTAGCTTAGCGGCTTTAAAAAATGGTCTTGGAGATGAGACATTTAAAGATGATGGATTCATTATAATTGACGGAAACAAGATCGCAAATTTTGGAGGTAAAGCTTATGGCACTATTGGATTAAAAGATGCTTTAACTGTATCGAGCAATGTGGTGTTTTCTCAATTAGGGGTTAAATTGGGGGAAGATAAGCTAAAGGAGCTGGCTAAAAATATTGGGATGAATAGGGACATTCCTTTTGATATTTCTTTAGAGTCAAGCAGGTTTCCTTATTCTAATATGGATAGTACAGATATGGCAGCGGTTGGTATCGGTCAGGGAAAGATACTGGTAACCCCTCTTTATATGGCGATGCTGGTTTCATCTATTGCAGATGGAGGCGTTATGATGGAACCGTTTTTGGTCAGCGATGTGGTTTCTCCAAAAGGAAGGGTCTTATGGAGCAGGACTCCTGCCTCCCTGCAACGAGTAGCAGATACACAAACTGTGGCACAGGTAAAAGAAATGATGAAGGCTGTTGTAGAAAAGGGAACAGGCACGAATGCAAGGATTCGGGGCATAGACGTAGCAGGAAAAACAGGAACAGCTGAAAACGAAAAGAATGGTAAGGAACATGCTTGGTTTATCGGGTTTGCACCGGCAGATGATCCACAGATAGCTGTGGCTGTTATCCTAGAATACAGCGGCTCTACAGGTGGAAAAACAGCAGCTCCAATGGCAAGAGAAATCATAGCTCGTTGGTTGCATTAAATAAGTGCCAGGCACGACGGTTAGACGGTTATTGGCGAAATATAAGCAATAATTGTATAGCTACGGAGTATGGCACCTTCTTAAAGCAAAAAGAACAACCATGACAAAGCTTGACACAGGAGAATGGATGAAAACAAATTCGAGTGGTGCATAAAAGATTTTTCTGTGAGATAGTGCTATTGTATAATGATAATGCAGGACAAAGCCGAG
>JBAVGO010000053.1:0-8625 GCA_049684915.1 Lutisporaceae bacterium
GTTTATATGGCTGCAAAAGAAAGCATACCAAACATGGAGCTGCATCTAAGCACACAAGCAAACAATACGAACTATAAAAGTGCAGATTTTTGGTTTAAACAAGGTGTGAAAAGAATTGTTTTAGCAAGAGAGCTAAGCTTTAAAGAAATAAAAGAAATTACTGAGAGATCTCCTAAAGAACTTGATTTTGAAGCCTTTGTTCATGGGGCTATGTGCGTGTCATATTCAGGCAGATGTCTCTTAAGCAACTATATGGTTGGTCGTGATGCAAATAGAGGAGAGTGTGCTCATCCTTGCAGATACAAATACTATCTGGTAGAAGAGAAAAGACCTGGAGAGTATATGCCCATAGAAGAAGATGAAAGGGGTACATATATTTTCAATTCTAAGGATTTGTGTATGATTGAACAAATACCTGAGCTTATTAATTCTGGTATTGCAAGCTTTAAGATTGAAGGTAGAATGAAAAGTGTTTATTATGTAGCAACTGTAGTTAGAGCATATCGTACAGCAATAGACAGCTATCTAGAAGACCCGGAAAACTACAAATTTAAGCAGGAATGGTTTGATGAGCTAAACAAAGCAAGTCATAGAGAGTTTAGCTCAGGCTTTTATAACAAAAAGCCTGATAGCACAAGTCAGGTTTATGAAACAAGTGCCTATGTAAGAGATTACGTTTTTGTAGGTATTGTGCTTGACTATGATGAAGCTCAGGGTATCGCTACTGTAGAGCAAAGAAACAAGATGGTTATTGGTGATGAGATTGAGGTAATAGGACCAAATAGAGATATGTTTATACAAAAGCTTGAGATGATGTGGAACGAACAGGGAGAAGAGATAGAAGCAGCCCCCCATCCACAACAAATAGTAAAGATAAAGATGTCTAAGCTGGTTGCACAATTTGATATATTAAGAAGGGAAAGAAAAGATGGGGAATAATGTGAGGAATAAAAGACCGGTAATAATAGGTATAACGGGGGGTACCGGTTCAGGCAAAAGCACAATAGCAAGAGCAATTTTTGAAAGTATTCAGGAAAAAAACGCATCAATAATTGAGCAGGATTGCTATTATAAGGATCAAAGCCATTTGCCGCCTGAAGAAAGAGTAAAAGTTAACTATGACCATCCTTTTGCTTTTGACACAGAGCTTCTTATTTCTCACCTTGAGAAGCTGTTGAATTGGCAAAGGATAGAAAAGCCACAGTATGATTTTACAGTCCACAACAGAAGAAAAGAAACTATAACTATAGAGCCAAAAGACATAATAATTGTAGAAGGAATCTTAGTGCTTGACTCTCTTCGGATGAGAGAACTTATGGACATTAAGATATTTGTAGATACTGATGCTGATGTACGTATTGTAAGAAGGATAGAGAGAGATTTGGAGGAAAGAGGTAGAACTCTTGACTCAGTAATTACTCAGTATCTAGGAATAGTTAGACCCATGCATTTGGAATTTGTAGAGCCGACTAAGAGATATGCTGATATTATTATTCCAGAAGGTGGACATAATAAAGTCGCTATTGATATAATGGTGGCAAAAATTAAATCTATAATTGACAGCGATATTTAATAAAGATATTTAATAAGCTCTGTGCTATATGTTTGGTGCAAAACATTTAGTACAGGGCTTTCATTATTCCAAACTCTATTCCTTTTGTATAACCTATATAAATGTGACAATAATACAAAGGGAGGTTTTAGAATGGAAGATAAGATAAGTATAGATAATAAGGAAATTTATGAATTAACAATAATACAAAAACGTCAAAAAGCTTTAAGCATATTATTTGTTTTTCTATTTGCTGTTCTCACTGGCAGACTTTTTTGGATACAGGTGGTGCAGTATGAAAGTAATATTAAAAAGTCTGTGTCTCAGAAGCTTAGAACCTTTCAAACAAGTATTGATAGGGGTCAGATATATGATAGAAATCTAATTCCCTTTACAAATAGAGAGTTAAAAAAGACAATTTGTATATCTACTACCTTAATTGACAAGGAAAATTCAACTGAGATTATAGCAAAAGCAGCTGGTTTAAGTGTAGAGGAGGTACAAAAAAGATTAAGCTCTACAGATGATACTATTGAAATTGAGACTAAGAATTTCACTAATGAATATCTGGATATGATAGAAAAAGGTAGAGTAAAGGGAGTCTTTGCTTTAGAGAAGAAGGTACGCTATAATAGTCAAAGTCTGGCTCGACATGTAATAGGATATATTAATAAAAGTGATAATAAAGGGATAATGGGAATTGAGAAAAGTATGAATCAGCTATTAGATAGAGGCGGTTCAGACAGCCTTGTAGCAGTAGTAGACAGTTATGAAGCAATTATACCAAGCTTAGGCTTCCGTAAAATTGAAACAAATGATTTAAATGAAAAATATGCTGTGAAGCTTACCTTGGATTATCATATACAAGCTATAACGGAAAAAGTTATGAAGGACAATAAAATAAATGGCAGTGCAGTAGTAATTGATATAAGTTCTGGAGATATACTAGCCATGGTTAGCACACCTGATTTTGATCCAAATAATGTTGGAAGTTACATAGGAAATGGCGGAGATCAGCTTATAAATAAATCAATAACTCCTTATGATTTTGGATCAATTTTTAAGACGGTTGTCGCAGCAGCAGCGATAGAAAATAATCTTGTTGACGATACTGAGACCTTTTTATGCGAAGGAAAAATTGAAGTTAATAACAGCGAAATTAAGTGTTCAACATATAAATCTCACGAAAACAAACCAATTACATTTAAAGAGGCATTTGCTTTATCCTGCAATACCACCTTTGTAAAGCTTGGAATGAGAGTCGGCTCAGATAAAATATTAGACATGGCAAGACGATTAGGCTTTGGGGAAAAACAGTGCAGTGAGCTACTGGAGGAAAAGGCAGGTAATATACCTACATCTAAAGAGGATGGAATTGGGAATATATCTATAGGTCAAGGTAAAATACAGGTTACGCCACTACAGGTAACAACTATGATGGCGACTATTGCAAATAATGGAATAATGAATCAGCCAAGTATTATAGATGAATTAGTAAGGAATGATACTGGAACAACAGTAAAGAAAATGTCATCATCAGAACCTCAAGTAATATTAAAGCCTTCTACAGCAAAGAAACTCCAGGAAATGCTAAAAGAAGTAACGGTAACAGGAACAGGGAAGCTTGCAAACCTAGATGAATTCGGTGGCAGCAGCGGTAAAACAAGTAGTGCTGAAACTGGGATAAACAGTGGAGAAATAGTACATGGGTGGTTTGCTGGCTATGCCCCTTCTGATAAGCCAAAGTATGCCATAACTGTTTTTGTGTATAATGGTCAGTCTGGTGGGAAATCAGCTGCACCAATATTTAGAGAAATTGCATACAAAATATTTACTGAGTATAAGCCTGTAAAATGATTATGAGGAATTCAAACTGATGAGACCTCATTAAATCATTAGGTTTGTCAGTATCCTCAATTCCTCATTATAATGAGGAATTTTTATTTTTAATAAATATTGAAAATAATGAGTATAGATTTAGTATATATAAAAATATGAATTTTATAAAGTATATGCAAAATAACCTATTTATGCTAAAATAAGTATAATAATGATAAATATTGACAAAATAGGTTGACAAGCTCAAATATAGGATATTATAATTGTTGTAACAATAAATTACTACTAATTGTATAAATATCAAGCTATTACTTATTATGTGAGGAAGAGTAGTAATATTAATTTTCAAAAAAAGTACGGGAATATACCTTTGTAAAGAATAATAACAGTAACGTTATAAATTATACTTAGAAGAAATATCAAAAAATATAATTAATTTCGGGGGTATTTATGAAGGTAGGAATATGTTTTTCTGGACAAGGTGCACAAAGTCCTGGAATGTTTAAGAAATTGTATGATGAGGATGGAGATGTTAAGGAGCTGTTTCATAGTGTAGGGCGGATACTTAACAGGGATATTGCAGGGCTATGCTTTGAAGGAACTAAAGAAGATTTAAAAATAACCATCAATACTCAGCCATGTGTTTTAGTTTGTGATATTGCTGCATGGCTTTGCTTAAAGAAGAAAAAGCTTGAACCGAATTTTTTTGCAGGCTTTTCTGTAGGAGAGTACGCAGCATTATATGCGGCAGGGTGTTTATCATTAAAAGATACTTTTGATATCATAAAAGTACGTTCAGAAGCAATGCAGGAAGCTGTTCCTTATGGTATAGGAGCTATGGCTGCATTGAGTATTGATGACTTAGACACGTTACATAAAATATTTATAGAGGCTAATGCATGCAACATATGGGTTTCTAATATTAATACAAAGGGACAGGTTGTAGTATCAGGTTATGTTGATGATGTGGACAAGGTATGTAAACATTTGGATGGAATCGCTACAGTGAACAAATTGCCTGTAAGTGCACCATTTCATTGTGAATTAATGGAACCTGCTGTTAAGGAATTGGAAAAATTATTTTTAAGCATTGATTTTAATGATGTTAAAATCCCAATCATATGTAATTATGATGCTATTCCGACGGTTGATGGCAGTGAATTAAAACGAAAAGTGCTTTTACAAACAAAAAGTCCAGTATTATGGAAAAACACTATGGAGGTAATGCATAAAAACGGTGTAGATACATTTGTAGAATGTGGTCCTGGAAGGACACTTACTGGTTTCGTTAGAAAAATGATGTATGACATTACTAGTGTTAATGTAAATGATACAAAATCTCTAGAGAATTCATTAAAGGTACTGCTTGGATAAATATATATTATGACAAGGAGTGAAAGACATTGAAGCTAGCATTAATTTTTGCACCGTTTTGGGAAACAAAATATCCGCCTATTGGCATTGCTGCACTTAAGTCATATTTACAAGATAGGAATCATAAGATAGATACGTATGATTATAATGTAGATGCGTTGCCAATTATGTATAAGTATCAGGAACAAATTGTAAAAGAAGCAAGAAAGATTCATCCACCATTCAGTGAGATTATGAAATTCCATTTTATTTACTTCATTGTAGAAGAATTACAAAATTATGTGTTGTACAAATGTGAAATTCTTGATGAAAAGAAGTATTTCGAGGCTGTTTGCTATCATTTTAGTACAGACTATGTATTCAGAAGCAAAGAAGAATTAGAAAATACAGCTCGAAAGGTAAGTGCATTGTTCTTACCTTTTTTTGAGGAAGTAATAAAATTCTGTGATGACAGAGTTGAGGAAGTTATTGCTGGTGGATATGATTACATAGGATGCAGCTGTAATAATTTTAATTTCCCATTCTCAATGTTATTTTTGAAGAAGATTAAGGAAAAAGCACCTCATATTAAAACACTCATGGGAGGCTTCCATGCTACTTTAATATCAGATGTGATAGACAAACGTTGTTATTGGGTAGATCATATTGTAATTGGAGAAGGGGAAGAATTAATGGCTAGATTATTAGCTGACCCTTCTATTACAGATAGAGTAATTAGTCATCAGTCTATGGGGGTATCTTTGTTAGATTTAAATGAGCTTCCATATCCAGATTTTTCGGATTTTGAATTAGATGTTTATCAATCCATGCCTATTGAAGGCTCAAGAGGCTGTCTATATAAGTGTGCATTTTGCCGTGAAGCCCAATTCTGGAAAAAATATCGTATGAAATCAGGAAAGAGAATTCGTGAGGAAATGCAGTATTTAGCAAATAAATATAACAAGACACACTTTTTCTTTACAGATTCCTTAACTAATCCTAAGGCTAAAGATTTAGCAGAAGAACTGTTGGCCAACAATTGCAATTATACTTGGGTTGGACAATTTAGGATTATGAAAAACCCAGAATTATTAAACAAGCTAGCTAAGGCAGGGTTGAGAGAGGTATATTATGGAATGGAATCTGCATCCCAAAGAGTACTAAATGTAATTAATAAAGAGAACACAGTTGAGGATATGAGAGCGGCAGTAATTGAAACTGCAAAGGCAGGAATTCGCCCTATTACATATTGGATTGCAGGTTTTCCTACAGAAACAGATGAAGATTTTGAGAAGACAATTGCTTTTATTATTGATTTGAAAGATTATACGTATATTCCAGGGGTATTTCCTTTTGCTCTATATAAGGGGGCTTTAGTTGATTATATGGTTAAGGAGTTAGGCGTAAAAATCAATGATAGACTTCCAGAGCTAGAGGAATTCAGTGACATGTATGATTTTGATGCTTATCCTTCACGAAGTGAGGTTCGTATTAGAGTTATGCATGGTTATAGTCGTTTAATGAGATATGGATTTGAATATGATTTTTTAAGTAACCAAAATAACATTGATAAGTATGACAGGATGGTAGAAGAATGGGAAGAAAAAAGGAAAAAAATATTAGCACAAGAAGAAAGTGCGTTATAGTAAGCAGAGATATAGTAGGCTTAAATACTATATATAAGGATTAAAAGTTTCCTAACATTTTCAAATAATATTTAGAGGTGTTACGATGGATAAAAGTAAAGTTGTATTATATGATACGTCAAAAGAAGAAATTAAAATTATTATAGAGGACATTTTTAAACAGTTTCCTATGGAACTAGAAGGTAAAAAAGTATTAGTAAAACCCAATATGCTAGGACCTTTTGAACAGGAAAAAGGTGTTACTACAAACCCCATTGTGATTGAAGCATTAGTTACTTATCTTTTAGAGAGAAAGGCTGATGTTATCGTAGGAGATAATCCTGGAGGTCAAGGCGGTGGTGTTGTTGCAACTGCGAAGAAATGTGGAATATATCAAGCTTCTTTAGGAAGATTTCAGAGTATTAGTAAATCATGTAGAATGATTGATTTAAAATCTAGATTTTTAAAAGAGATTAATGTGTCTGACGCTATCATGGATGCAGATATTATTATTAATCTTCCAAGATTTAAAACTCATGGATATGCAGGATTATCTGGTGCTATTAAAAATATGTTTGGAATTGTAGTTGGACCAGGTAAGGCTAAGCTTCATTTTAAAACTCCAAAGCCTGAGGATTTTCATGAACTGTTAGTAGATTTATATCAAGTAAGAGTGCCAGATTTGGTTATTATGGATGGTATTTATGCTATGGAGGGTATGGGACCAACGACAGGTGATTTAAGACCATTAAACAAAATTTTGGCAAGTATAGATGGTGTTGCATTAGATGCAACAGTAGCTAGAATGATGGGCTTTGATTTGGAATTAATTCGACATATTACTATTGCTGCCGAAAGAGGAATTGGACATTATATGGAAGATGAAATAGTGATTATAGGCGATAATAAGCCAATTGAAAATTTCAAACTACCTATTTCTTATGACGCAAGTGTAAAAATTACAGCACCTAAGATGTCTGGTGTGATGGAGCTTTATAAATTAGGTTCTACAGTTCCCAATTTTGATAAGCCAGATTTGTGTTTGAAATGTGGAGAATGTGCTAAAAGCTGTCCAGTGTTGGCAATTACAATGGAGCCTTATCCAGTTATAAATAGAAGAAAGTGTATTTCTTGTTTTTGCTGTGCTGAGCTGTGCTTAAAAGGATGCTTTGGGTATGTGGATGGGGTAAAGGTATTTGATAAGTTGTTTTCAGCATTAGGGGATGGGACCGATGAAAATTGATGATTTTTATGATGTTGTTGTAGTTGGGGCAGGACCTTCTGGTTCTATCTGTGCAAAAAAGTTATCAGATAACGGATTAAAAGTTTTATTGATTGAAAAGTGCAATATGCCAAGAAATAAAGCATGTACGGGAATTGTTGCACCTGATTCTGTGAAAATAATAGAAAAGGAAATTGGTGCATTCCCAAAGGCATTATGTGTCAGACCTGAAGCATTTAAGGGTTTTAAATATAAAATGAGTAAGGGTGTGCCATTCATAAATATGAACCAGTCAGATGATGAAGTTTGCTATAGCGTATGGCGCAGGGATTTTGATTATTGGCTGGCTTTAGAGGCAAGCTATGCTGGCGTCAATGTTGTAGATCAATGCTTTTTTGTGAGTATAGATAAAATGAGCAAAGATATGGTTGAAATTCGTATTCAAGTCAGAAGTGATGATGGCATAACAAGTGAGATAAAGTTGATTAAAGCAAGATATCTTGTAGGTGCAGATGGAATTAATAGTCGTGTGAGACGTAGTTTATTTCCAGAGAATAAAGGTGGCTCCAACAATTTTTGCAGACAGGAGTATTATCACGGTAAGTCTTGCTTAGAGGTTGGGTACTATTATTACTTTAGATATAATACAGCTGTAGACGAGCCAATTTGGTTATTTCATAAGGATGGCTATATTGTAATTGGTTCTGTGGCTTATCCAGGAAATAAAATTATTGAGAATCGCAATAAAATACACCAATTTCTAAATGAGAATTATGGTTTGCAGGTTGGCAAAATGGAATTCTATGAAGTGTGTCGTGAAAGTACAAATTATACGATTCAAAGAATTGCCAAAGGCAACTTAGATTTTACTTATGGGGTGGAAGGATATCCAGTTCTTATGGTAGGAGAAGCTGCTGAAATGGTTGATTCTATGGGAGAAGGAATTGCAGTTGCTTTAGAAAGTGGTTGCAATGCAGCAGAAGCTATTCTTCTATATGAAAAGAGTCATAAGGAAAATTTACAAAGTCTATATG
>JBAVGO010000054.1:0-7094 GCA_049684915.1 Lutisporaceae bacterium
TTTAGTTTATACAAGGGTGGTTGTTTTCACATTAACCGTCCCCACTGCTTCCATATCTGAACCGAGAGTTGCGGGGGTTTCTGAAGATATATAATAATTGACTAAAATATGGTAAAATAATATAGATATCTACATTTCAACCAAAGATTCTCCGTGACATGGGAAAGTTATGTAGATAAATAAATGACTTTAAGCGAGGTAGGGGTATGGCTAAGACTAGAAACTTAGACGATAGATTTTTAGAGGATATCGTAAAATTAATAGACTCTAATAACTTGAACTTTCTTATTGGGTCTGGGTTTTCTGCAGATACGTTGAAAACACTAGGAAATTTAGAGAAAGTGATGGAAATAATAAAGAAAGAACCGGCTAATTTGAAATACAGATTATTAGAATCTTTATTGTATTGGCATTTTTTCGAAATCTCGGTATACCCAATGGTCAGGGAGATTTCTATTAATAAACTATCAAAGAACATAGAATTTATAAACATATGGAAGCAAATTATAACCAAAAGGGAAAACCCAAATTTTCAAAAGCAGTTAAATATCTTTACTACTAATTATGATGTTGTATTAGAATACTCTATGGAAAACAGTTTCGCTGATTATAATGATGGATTTGCAGGTCGTATAAATCCCTATTTTACTACTGCAAATTATAATAAAGTATATTATAAACAAGCACTTTTTAGCAATAGAAGGTCGGAACTACCTATATTTAATTTATTTAAACTTCATGGTTCAATAACTTGGAAAAAAACTGATAAATATGAAGATAAGTTTGCTTATGGAGATTATATAGAAGAATTAGAGAAATTCTACGATGAGTACAAGCATTTAATATATAATGCAGACACAGAAAATGGAGAAAGATATAATCCTATATTTACAGGTATTGATAAATGTAAGTGGGACAAAATTACAAAAGTGTTTATTGATACATTAATTGAACATTTAGAAATCACGCCTGAAGAACTAGAAGATAAGTGGATACCCTTTATTGATGAATATAAAACCATTTTTAAAATAGTAAATCCAACCAAAGAGAAATTCAGTGATACATTAGTAGATAAAAACTATTATGAATTATTAAGAATATACTGCAATGAATTAGAGCGGGAGAACGCTTTATTATTTGTTTATGGATTTTCTTTTAATGATGAGCATATTGAAGATATTACAAAGAGAGCTCTCAATAATCCTTCTTTAATTATGATAATATTTGCTTTTACTAACAAAGAAAAGATTAGATTTATAGACAAATTTGCTGTTAATAATAATGTATGGGTAATTGGCTTGGCAGAGTGGGACACCGAATCTATAGAGGGTGGGGTAGTGATTGTGCGTAATGATGGTAATGCTGATATGCCTGAGCAAGAAGCTACCACAGGTGAAGTTGATGTTATAGAACAAGTTGCTATCACTATTGAAACTATTGATCCAACACAAACTATAGCAGAACCGAAAATGGACATTAATATTTTGAATACTTTCTTCGGAAAGTTAATACAGAAGGTGTAAGTATGGAAAATGATATACTGAAAATAGGGGAAGTCACTGAAGTAAGAGGTCAGAGAATAAGAGCAAAGGTCTATAAGGATAAAAACACTTCTAATCTTAACTATGATGGCAATATAATCAAAAACGTAGTGGTAGGCGGATTTGTAAAAGTTAAGAAAGGTTTTCTAGATATTATTGGTAAAATTGAGGGGGAATATATTAATGAAAATTCTTTCAATTATAAACAATTTACAGAGAAACAAGATTGTGGTGAAAGGGTAATTGAAATTAGTGTTGTAGGTAGTATTTGTAACGATGGAATGTTTAAGAGGGGTTTATCTGAACTTCCATTGATTTCAAATTATGTATACATATTGTCTGAGAGAGAAGTACAAAAGGTCTTTGCATTTAATGATGAAAGCAAACCTAGAATACCAATAGGCAACATAATAGCATACGAAAACTATAAGTTGAAATTATGTGTACAAGACTTATTTGGGAGCCATATTGGTATATTTGGGAATACAGGTAGTGGTAAGTCTAATACATTAGCTAAGGTTTATACAGAATTATTCAAAAAATACGAGGAATTCAATAATTTTAGGAGTAATAGTAAATTTATTCTTATTGATTTTAATGGCGAGTATACAAGAACTATTTCAAATACAAATAGAACGATATATGCTTTGTCAACAAGGCGTCAAGGGGACTGTTTTCCATTACAGGTAGAATATTTACAGGGACTTGAGTTTTGGGCAATTATATTAGAAGCGACGGAAAAGACGCAACAACCTTTTCTAAAAAAAGCACTACATTTATTTGAAAAAATAGTTCAAGACCCAGACAGAATAGCTGAAACTATTGTAGAACATACTTCGATAATGCTAAATAAATTGTTTGACCAAAAGGAAAAGTGGCATATTCTTAAAAAATATTATGAAGAAATATTAATCTTAGGTTTTAATAATATCAGGGAAGGGGTTAGTAATTTATTTAGCGTGTTAGCATATAACAGTACCACAGGTAACTTCTATTTAACACAAGCACCTGTAGTATATTTTAATTCATTACAACAATTTTATGGCAATCCATTAGTAAGAGGATTACAGGGTAGTATTATAACTCAAAATAGTGTTTTCAGTAATCAAACACCTATTGATTACTGGGCATTATTTGAATTTGTTATTAAATATTGCTATATACAAGACCTTAGTAAGGGATTTATAATCGAAGAACACATTGCTCCAATGTTGAAAAGGTTAGATAATCGCTTGAAAGATATAAGAAAAGTATTTGTTGTTTCTAATCGTGAAACAAATAAAAACTTAAATATCATTTCCTTGATTGACGTAAATATACACATGAGAAAAATAATTCCTATGGTTATATGTAAAAATGCCTATGATAAGCATAAGATGGATAGTAATGGCAAGGTCTTATATATGATAATCGATGAAGCACATAATATTCTATCTAAGGAATCTGAGCGTGAAAGTAGCATTTGGAAAGATTATAGGTTAGAAGTTTTTGAAGAAATAATTAAAGAGGGAAGGAAATTTGGTGTATTTTTGACTATTGCTAGTCAAAGGCCTTCTGATATTTCGGATACTATCATTTCACAACTTCATAATTACTTCCTACATAGGCTAGTGAATAATGAGGATATTAAAGCAATAGGGAAAACGGTATCATTCCTTGATAATGCGTCTTTTGAAATGATACCTATTCTACCGCAAGGTGCTTGTATTTTTACAGGAACTGCGAGTAACTTTCCTGTATTAGTGCAAGTAGATATTTTAGAAGAATCCTTGCAACCTAAAAGTCAGACTGTTGGGCTAAATGAGTTATGGATTGATAATGTTGAGTAATAATTAGTATAATTGCATCACGCTTATATATAAAAGAACACCCTTATGAGTGTTCTTTTTTTTTACTATATTAACCTGTGATATGCACAAGTACCTTTTTCATAGATACAAACATCATGAAATATTCATTTTATTTGAAATACGTCTATTTTTAGGTTTGTAGATAATCAAGATTTCGCTATTCAATTCTATAACAGATTGAAAATTGATGAATATATAGACCTTACAACTGAAATATTGATTTAATAAACATACCTCTATAATATAGTTTCTTTAAGAAGCAATTATGGAGGTTTTTAATTTGTATTTTAGGGACAAAGGGGACAGGTGAAACCACTGAAAAACACCACATTATTATTTTAAAAACTAACATTTCAAAATTCTAAGCTCTAAAATAAGCTATATAGGATTTTATTACACTATGAAATGATTTACTATTCCAAGTAAACATAGATTTCTAAAATACGATGACTTTTTCAGTGGTTTCGGACAGGTACCTCGTCCCACATGATAGAAAATCAATAATTTTATCAGATAGACAAAAAACAAACGAGCCAGCAATTCATTGGAATTGCTGGCTTCTAATATTCTATACTGGTCTGGGTGACAAGATTTGAACTTGCGACCTCTTGAACCCCATTCAAGCGCGCTACCAATCTGCGCCACACCCAGATTTGATAAATACAAATATATCACATCATAAAATAATTTTCAATAGTTTTATATGCCAAAAAAGCAAAAACCATTCTTAACAAGCTCTAAAAAATAGGAGTACAGCACTATTTTTCATCATATTCAATAAAATATACAACTTTTGAAGGATTAAACAAATAAATGGAGAAATATATAGGGTAGTCCATGTTACCATAATGGATATAGTGAGGCGTGGTGAAAGTGGCAAAGAAAAAGAAAAAACGAAGTAGTTCTATCAGATTTATTACTATACTTTTTACAGTAGTAATAATTTCATATATTGTTAGGTACTTTTGGTTTAAAATAGATACTGAGATGGTAAAATACGACACCATGGAAGAAGCAGTAGCTACGCAAGGTGTCTTTATAAAAAATGAGTTGACTACTGTACTGCCGTTAGGCACAGCAGCTGATTACAAAGTTAATGAAGGAGAAAGAGTAGCTACAGGTAAGGAAATACTAGAAATAACCAAAAGTAGTGGTGCAGATGAAAATATCTCACTAAAGCTTGATAAGTTAAATGAAAGAATAGAAGAAATTAAAGCAAATGAAACAGATAACAACTTTTTTGCTCAAGATAAACAAAAAATTGATGCAAACATAGCAAGTGACTTAAAAGAGCTACAAAATGTTGCAAAATCAGGTGACTTCTCCAAGCTGGAGACTGTGAAAAACGATTTGTCTGCCAATGTGTATAAGAAGTCTCTAGTATATGGTACAGAAAGCTTTAGCGGTCAAAACTTAGAACAACTGATGAATGAAAAATCAACTCTGGAGCAATTACTGAAAAACAATTTAAACGTTGTATATGCAAAAATCAGCGGATTAGTAAGCTATGAGTTGGACGGTTATGAGGAAGTCCTTAAACCAGAAGGCATAAAAGCTCTCAAACTTACTAACATACAAGAGATTATAGATTTGCAAAGTTCTAATAAAAAAAAGAATGAAGAAAAGCGAGAGGGAGTAAAGGTTGTAGATAACTTTGAGTGGTATGTTGCAGCGGTTATTCCAAAAGGAGTTTTAACTGAGGATTGCATAGGCAAAACTATAAAGGTTAGATTTAAGGATTTGGGTAATACTGTAGTAAGCGGTACCATAAAGCATTTTGATATAGGCAACGAACAGAATAGTTTGGTAGTGATTCGAACAACTGAGCAGGTTAATGGCTTCCAGAGTATTAGAGTTAGCAACATAGAAATAATCACGAAATATGGTGAAGGCTTAATAATACCTACTAAGACGATGGTTGAAAGAGATGGTCTTAATGGTATATATATAGTAAGAAATGGCATGGCAAAGTTTGTCCCAATAAAAGTAATAATAAAAAGCGGGCAAGAGGTCATGGTTCAAAACCTTGATAAGAAAGATAAAGGCTATAACAGCAAGAATTTTGTATTAAAACCCTATGATAGGGTTATAACAACAGTAAATAAAGTAAAACAGGACCAAATGTTACCTGGAGCATTCTAAAGGAGTGAAAACCTTGGAAAGTATAAAAAACAATATCTCTGCAATAAAAGAAGAAATTAAACAAGCTTGCCTTAAGTCTGGGAGAAGTTCTGAAGAAATAACTATTATAGCTGTTACAAAGACAATAGATATAGAAAGAATCAACTATGCAGTAGACTGTGGATTATTAAACCTTGGAGAAAACAAGGTTCAAGAAATAATGGATAAGTATGATGCAGTTGATAAAAGTGTAAAATGGAACCTAATAGGGCATTTACAGACTAATAAGGTTAAATATATAATAGATAAGGTAGAGCTTATTCATTCGGTGGACAGCATAAAGCTTGCAGAGGAAATAAGTAGAAGAGCCGAGAAAAACAATTTAATAAAGGATGTGTTAGTTCAAATAAACGTAGCAATGGAAGAAACAAAGTTTGGAATCAATATTGAAGAAGCAGTTGATTTTGTGAAAAGTGCTTCTTCATTTAATAACATTCGTATCAAAGGCTTGATGACAATTGCACCTTATGATGAAGATGTTGAGAAGGTAAGGCCTATATTTAGACAGCTTAAGAAAAAGTTTGATGAATTGGCACAGATGAATATTCCAAACACTGAAATGAAGTATCTTTCCATGGGTATGAGCAATGATTATAATATAGCCATAGAGGAAGGTGCAAATATGATAAGGGTAGGAACAGCAATATTTGGTAAACGCAATTATAATAAATAGAATAAATAGAAATGTAAATTGGGGGTATTGTAATGAGTTCAGGTTTTTTCAATAAAGTGTTATATTTTATGGGAATAGGCGATAATATTGATGATGAGCAAGACGAGCAAGAAGATGCTGTATCTGCAAGACCTCAAATTGAGTCTATTACATCATTAAAGAAAAATAATGTAGTTAATCTGCATTCTGCTTCTTTACCAATGAAGGTTGTTGTTGTTGAACCGTCAAGCTATGATGAGGTTCAAGACATATGTAATAACTTAAAAAGCAAAAAGCCGATTATAATCAACTTTGAAAACATAGATAAGGATGTAGCAAGGAGAATGGTTGATTTTATAAGTGGAGCAGTATTTGCATTAGACGGAACTATTCAGAAGGTTTCAAATGGTATAGTGGTGGTAGCTCCATCAAATGTTGATATACTTGGGAATCTAAAGAATGGTAACGGTAAAGAGGATTTTGATCTTGAAGGAATTTTTAGCTGGCTTAAATAAGCTTATTAAAACGAAAGAATGAGAGTGATGAAATGTATACTTTATTAATAAAGGCAGTATCAGTATTTTTTCAACTAATTAATTTATTACTTCTTATCAGGGTAATTTTATCTTTGGTTAAACTTAATAATGACAACAAGTTTGTAGGCTTGCTGTATATTTTGACAGAGCCTATACTTGAGCCATTTAGAAAGCTCACAAAAAAGTTTAGTGCAAACCAAATGGTTGACTGGTCACCACTTATAGCTATGCTGTGTATTCAATATATTTTACAACCTCTTGTTTATGCTTTGATTGGATTGTTTTTTTAGAAGAGGTAATTTGATTGGATAAAAGCTATATAAAAGAAAAATAC
>JBAVGO010000055.1:0-10507 GCA_049684915.1 Lutisporaceae bacterium
AATTGTAAACGTACTTTTTCATTAGCGTTTACCTCCTTTAAAATTTGAAGTATTGTACTTGCAGTTTCTTCAATGGCTTTATCGGTAACATTTAATACTACGCAACCGATATCTTTCATTATTTGATATGCATCACATAATATCAGATGGTACATCTGTGAGTATTATTATGGAGGAATTAACAAAGCTATATAAAGGTGAGAGTTTAGAAGAGCTAAGAGTACAGTATAAGGATTATTCTGCATGGGAAAATAAAATGCTGGCTTCCGAAGGTATGAAAAAGCACGAAGAATATTGGACAAATATATTCAGTGATGAAATACCTGTATTAAATTTGCCAACAGATTATCCACGACCAAGTATTCAGAGCTTTGAAGGAGAAAGCATAGGATTTACACTGGACAAGGCTTTAACTGAAAAGTTAAATAAAATAAGCAAGGCAAACGGAGCAACCTTGTATATGACATTACTCGCAGCCTACAATATATTGCTTTCAAAGTATAGTGGACAAGAAGACATAGTAGTAGGTTCAGCAGCAGCAGGCAGACTTCATGTTGACCTACAAAATATGGTAGGAATGTTCGTAAACACCCTTGCCTTGAGAAACTACCCTGAAGGTAAGAAAACTTTTAAAGAATTTCTACAAGAAGTAAAGAAAAATGCACTAAACTCATATGAAAATCAAGATTACCAATTTGATACACTGGTAGAAAAGTTGGGTATCAAAAGAGATTTAAGCAGAAATGCATTATTCGATACTATGTTTGTGTTACAAAATACCGATATCAAAGAAATTGAGCTTTCCAATATAAGAATAACAAAATATGAGTATAGAGGTAAAGTATCCAGCTTTGATATAACCTTAGAAGCAGAAGAAAAAGGGGAAGAAATTAAATTCAATTTAGAGTATTGCACTAAGCTATTTAAGAAAGAAACTATAGAAAGAATAATTGAGCATTTTAAAAATATTATAAAAGAAGTAGCAGAAAATCCAAGAATACAACTATGCGAAATAGATACGTTTTCAGAGGAAGAGAAAAGAAAAATATTAGTAGATTTCAACAACACTAAAATACAATATCCTAAAGACACAACCATATATAAGTTGTTTGAGGAACAAGTTGAAAGGACACCGGACAATATAGCAGTAGTATATAAAAATCAGAAGTTAACCTATAGAGAACTAAATGAAAAAGCTAATAGCCTAGCCAGAAGACTAAAGGAAAAGGAAGTAAAGGCGGATAGCATAGTAGGAATAATGTCAGAAGGCTCAGTAGAAATGCTGATAGGAATATTAGGAATACTAAAATCAGGAGCTGCTTACCTGCCAATAGATCCTAAGTATCCCAAAGATAGAATAGACTACATGCTAGAGGACAGTAGAATAAGAATATTGCTAACTGACTTCCAGCCAAAAGATAGGATTGGTGAGAATACAGAACTAATACTACTAAAAGATGAAGCGTTATATAAGGGCGAAAATACTAACTTAGAAATAATAAATACATCAAAGGATATAGCCTATATTATATACACCTCAGGAAGTTCAGGAAAGCCAAAGGGAGTAATGATAGAGCATAGCTCCTTGATTAATCTGAGTAAATGGCACATTGACTATTACGAAATAACAGAAAGAGACAACAGTACAAAATATGCAGGCTTTGGCTTTGATGCATCGGTGTGGGAAATATTCCCTTACATAATAACAGGTGCAGCAATACACGTAATAGATGAAGAAATAAAGTTGGATTTAGAAAAACTAAATGAATACTACAATGAAAACACAATAACAATAAGCTTCCTGCCAACACAAATCTGCGAACAATTTATGAAGATAGAAAATAAAACCCTAAGATATCTGTTAACAGGAGGGGACAAGCTAAGATATTTTGAAGCTAAGAGCTACAAAATAGTAAACAACTATGGACCTACAGAAAACACAGTAGTAACAACAAGCTTTGAAGTGGACAAGGGATATGACAATATACCAATAGGAAAACCAATAGCAAACACACAAATATATATTTTGGATAATAACAACAAGCTGCTGCCAATAGGGATACCTGGAGAGCTTTGTATAGGAGGAGAGAGCTTAGCAAGGGGATACCTGAACAATACAGAACTGACAGCAGAGAAATTTATAGAAAATTCATTTGCAAAGGGTCAAAGACTATATAAGACTGGGGACTTGGCAAGATGGCTGCCTGATGGTAACATCGAGTTCTTAGGTAGAATAGATTATCAAATAAAGATACGTGGTTTCAGAATAGAGCTAGGTGAAATAGAAAGCAGTTTATTGAAACTTACTGGAGTGAAGGAAGCTGCAGTAATTGACAGAGAGAAAGAAGGCAATAAATACTTATGTGCTTACTTGGTATCAGAAGTAGAGTATAGTGCAAGAAATCTAAGAGAAGAGCTTAAGAAGAGCTTACCAGACTATATGATACCATCCTATTTCATTACTCTACTAGAAATGCCATTAAATCAGAACGGAAAGATAGACAGAAAGGCTCTTCCAATACCTGATGGAAACATAGAAACAGGAGCAGAGTACATTGCAGCAACAAATGATATAGAAGAAGAACTGATAAGTATATGGAGTGAAGTATTAGGTGTAGGCAGGATTGGAATAAATGATAACTTCTTTGAATTAGGAGGACATTCATTAAAGGCTATTAAGATAGTATCAATTATTCAAAAAGAGTTAATGGTTGAAGTCTCCGTAGGTGATATATTTATCAATCCAACAGTAAGACAGCTAGGAGAATATATAGGAAAAACTAAAGAGATTGTATATTCATCTATAGAAGCTGTAGAAGAAAGAGAGCTGTATGAAGTATCCTCAGCTCAAAAAAGAATGTTTGCCTTAAATCAGTTCTCAAAGGAAGAAACAAATTATAACGTACCTTATGTATTGATTTTAGAAGGCAAGCTAGACAAAAGTAAGGTAGAAGAAAGCCTTAATAAGCTTGTTCAAAGACACGAAGCTTTTAGAACGTCCTTTGAATTGGTAAATGAAGAGATAATGCAAAGAATTCATAAAGCTGTTGAGTTTAATTTAGAATATGAAGAAATAAACACAGACTCAGAAGAAATAATCAAGTCTGAAGCAGAGAAATTTATAAAGCCCTTTGACCTGTCAAAAGCTCCATTACTAAGAGTGAAGCTTATAATGACTGAAGAAGAAAAATATGTGTTGATGTTTGATATGCACCATATAATATCGGATGGTATTTCCATGAGTATTATTATGGAGGAATTCACTAAGTTATATAAAGGTGAAAGCCTAGAAACGTTAAGAATACAATATAAGGATTATTCTGCTTGGGAAAATATAATGCTGGCTTCCGAGGGTATGAAAAAGCACGAAGAATATTGGATAAATATACTCAGTGATGAAATACCAGTATTAAACTTGCCAACAGATTATCTAAGACCGAGCACTCAGAGCTTTGAAGGAGAAAATATAAGCTTTAAGCTGGGCGAGGATTTAACAAATAAGCTAAAGGAAATAACCAAGGCAAATGGAGCAACCTTGTATATGACATTATTGTCAACATACAATATACTACTTTCAAAGTATAGCGGACAAGAAGACATAATAGTAGGTTCACCAATAGCAGGCAGACCTCATGCGGATCTGTATAATATGGTAGGAATGTTTGTAAACACTCTTGTTATGAGAAATTATACTGAAGGAAAGAAAACTTTTAATGAATTCTTACAGGAAGTAAAGAAGAATGCATTGAATGCATATGAAAATCAGGATTACCAATTTGATAAGCTGGTAGAAAAACTAGATATTAGAAGAGACTTAAGCAGAAATGCATTATTTGATACTATGTTTACATTACAGAATACTGAAAATAAGGAAATAGAGCTTGATAATGTAAGGATTAAACAGCTTCAATTTGAAATAGGAATATCAAAGTTTGATATAAACTTGTCAGCAGAAGAAAACGGGGAAGAAATAGAATTCAATTTCAAGTATTGTACTAAGTTATTTAAGAGAGAAACTATAGAAAGATTAGTTGAGCATTTTAAAAATATCCTAAAAGAAGTAGCAGAAAATCCAACACAAAAGCTATCCGAATTAAACATACTTTCAGAGGAAGAGAAGCATAAGTTAATTTACGATTTCAACAATACAAAAGCAGAATATCAAAAGGACAAAACACTATATCAGCTATTTGAACAGCAAGCATCAAAAACACCTGACAATATAGCTGCGATATTTGAAGAAGAATACATAACCTACAGGGAATTGGATGCAAAATCAAACCAATTGGCAAGAATACTAAGAGAGAAGGGTGTAAAGGCAGACAGCATAGTAGCTATGTCTCTATATCGTTCTATAGAGATGACAATAGGAATAATGGCAATACAAAAAGCAGGAGGAGCATACCTGCCGATAAGTCCAGAATATCCAGAGGATAGAATAAGATACATGCTAGAGGACAGTAACGCCAGTGTACTATTAACTCAAAGTCATTTACAGGACAAGTACCAATTTGAGAATACAACCGTAATAGCGATAGATGACAAAGAGCTGTACAAGGGAGATAACAGTAGTCTACAGCCAATAAGTGGACCAAACAATCTAGCCTATGTAATATACACCTCAGGAAGCACAGGAAAGCCAAAAGGGGCAATGATAGAGCACCACTCAGCAATAAACAGAATAAAGTGGATGCAAAAGAGATTTCCAATAGGAGAAAAAGACGTAATACTGCAAAAAACACCATATACCTTTGACGTATCAGTATGGGAGCTATTCTGGTGGTCAATGGAAGGAGCAAAGGTATGCTTCTTAACACCGGGAGGAGAAAAAGACCCAGAGGAAATAGTAAAAGCTATAGAAAAGCAAAAAATAACAACAATGCACTTTGTACCATCAATGCTGAATATATTCCTAGAATACATAGAAGGCAGAGAAAATTTAGATAGATTATCCAGCTTGAAGCAAGTATTTTCAAGTGGAGAAGCCCTGACAGCACCACAGGTGGAGAGATTTAACAGAATAATAAACAGCAAAATAGGAACAAAGCTGATAAATCTATATGGACCAACAGAAGCAACAGTAGACGTATCCTACTTTGACTGCTCTACAGGAGAGCAATTTGACGTAATACCAATAGGAAAGCCAATAGACAACATAAGCCTGTTGGTAGTAGATAAGCACAATAACCTACTGCCTGTAGGAGTACCTGGAGAGCTATGCATATCAGGGGTAGGAGTAGGAAGAGGCTATTTAAACAGACCAGAGCTGACAGCGGAGAAGTTCGTACAAAATCCTCACATACCAGGAGAGAGGATGTATAAGACAGGGGACTTAACAAAATGGATGCCCGATGGGAATATAGAATACCTAGGAAGAATAGACAATCAAGTAAAGATAAGGGGCTTTAGAATAGAGCTGGGAGAAATAGAAAACGAGCTACTAAAGCACAATGAAATAAAAGAAGCAATAGTAATAGACAAAGCAGACAAGAACGGAAACAAGTACCTATGCGGATATATAGTAGCAGAAAGAGAATTGACAGTATCAGAGCTAAAGGAGCACCTGTTGAAGAACCTGCCAGACTATATGATACCAGCATATTTCATAACCATGGACAAGCTGCCCTTATCAGCAAATGGAAAGGCAGATAGGAAGGCACTGCTAGAGCTTGAGACAGAAGGCAGTATAAATACAGGAGTAGAATATGTAGCACCAACAAATAAAATAGAAGAAAAACTAGTAAGCATATGGAGTGAAGTATTAGGAGTAGGTAGGATAGGAATAAATGATAATTTCTTTGACCTAGGAG
Source organism: Lutisporaceae bacterium (assembly GCA_049684915.1). Lineage (GTDB taxonomy): Bacteria > Bacillota > Clostridia > Lutisporales > Lutisporaceae > GWB2-37-7. Next base: position 5,811 of record JBAVGO010000055.1, read on the forward strand.
GACACTCATTAAAGGCTATAAAAATAGTGTCAATTATACAAAAAGAGTTAATGGCTGAAATATCCGTAGGTTATTTATTTAGCAATCCAACGGTAAATCAGCTAGGTAAATATATAGAAAAAACCAAAGAAATTGTATATTCATCAATAGAAGCTGTAGAAGAAAGAGAGCTGTACGAAGTATCCTCAGCTCAGAAAAGAATGTTTGCTTTAAATCAGTTCTCAAAAAAGGAAATAAATTATAATATACCATCAGTAATGATTTTAGAAGGCAAGCTGGAAAAAGACAAGGTAGAAGAAAGCTTTAATAAGCTTGTAGAAAGACATGAAGCCTTTAGAACATCCTTTGAATTAGTAGATAATGAGATAATGCAGAGAATTCATAAAGCTGTTCAGTTTAAGGTGGAATATGAAGAAATAAACAAGTTTGATGCAGAGGGATTCGTAAAGCCCTTTGATTTATCAAAAGCTCCGCTATTAAGGGTTAAGCTTATACGACTTGAAGAAGAAAAATATGTGTTAATGTTTGATATGCACCATATAATATCAGATGGTATTTCCATGAGTATTATTATGGAGGAATTCACGAAGTTATATAAGGGTAAAAGCCTAGAAACGTTAAGAATACAATATAAGGATTATTCTGCTTGGGAAAATAAAATGCTCACTTCTGAGGGTATGAAAAAGCATGAAGAATATTGGACAAATATATTCAGTGATGAAATACCAATATTAGATTTACCAACAGATTATCCACGGCCTAGCACTCAGAGTTTTGAAGGAGAAAGCATAGAATTTACGCTTGATAAGAGCTTAACAGAAAAGCTAAACAAAATAGGTAAGGCAAATGGAGCAACCTTGTACATGACACTACTTACAGCCTACAATATATTGCTTTCAAAGTATAGCGGACAAGAAGACATAGTAGTAGGTTCACCAATAGCAGGCAGACCACATGCTGACCTATATAATATGGTAGGAATGTTTATAAACACCCTTGTTATGAGAAACTACCCCGGAAGCAAGAAGACTTTTAATGAATTCTTACAGGAAGTAAAGAAGAATGCATTGAATGCATATGAAAATCAGGATTATCAATTCGATAAGCTGGTAGAAAAATTAGATATTAGAAGAGATTTAAGTAGAAATGCATTATTCGATACTATGTTTATATTACAGAATACTGAAGATAAGGAAATAGAGCTTGACGATGTAAAAATTAAACAGCTTCAATTTGAAGTTGGAGTATCAAAGTTTGATATAACTTTATCAGCAAAAGAAAAAGGGGAAGAAATAAAATTCAATTTTGAGTATTGTACTAAGTTATTTAAGAGAAAAACTATAGAAAGAGTAATTGAGCATTTTAAAAATATTCTAAAAGAAGTAGCAGAGAATCCTGCATTAAAGCTATGCGAAATAGATATGCTTTTGGAGGAAGAAAAGAAGGAAATATTAATTGATTTCAATGACACTAAGACAGAATATCCTAAGGATAAAACTATACATGAATTGTTTGAAGAACAAGTAATAAAAACACCTGACAAAATTGCACTGGTATTTGGGGATAAGAGCTTAACCTATAAAGAACTAAATGAGAAAAGCAATAGACTAGGAAGAGCTCTAAGAGAAAAAGGAGTAAAACAAGAAAGTATAGTAGGAATAATGGTAGAAAGATCCCTTGAGATGATAATTGGTATAATGGGAATTCTAAAGGCAGGAGGAGCATATTTGCCAATAGATCCAGAATACCCAGTGGACAGAATAAAATATATTCTTGAGGATAGCAAAGCAAAGCTGCTCTTGACACAGAGCAAATATATAAACAAACTAAAGTTTGCTGGTGAAATACTAAACTTAGATAGTGAGCAATGCTATAAAAATGAAGGAGATAATCTAAAAAACGTAAATTCACCAGAAAATTTAGCCTATATAATATATACTTCTGGATCAACAGGAAATCCAAAGGGAGTAATGATAGAGCATGGAAGTACGGTAAATACACTGACTGAAATGGAAAGAAATTATCCTTTGGGTGAGAAAGATGTATATTTATTAAAGACGTCCTATACCTTTGATGTATCTGTTACAGAAATATTTGGATGGTTTGTAGGAAAGGGAAAACTAGCTATATTAAAAGCAGGGGAAGAAAAGGATATATACGGAATATTAAATGCTATAGGAAAATACGAGGTAACACATATAAACTTTGTACCATCAATGTTGAATTTATTTTTAGAAGTCTTAGAAGAAAAAAATATAGATAAAACCAACAGCTTAAAATATGTATTTGCAGCTGGAGAAGCATTAATAAAAGAAACTGTAAACAGGTTCCATAGTCTGGTAAAGACAGCGAGACTGGAAAACATATATGGTCCTACAGAAACAACAATTTATGTAACAAAGTATTCATTAAATAATTATAATAATGACACTAAAAATATACCAATAGGAAAGCCATTAAGTAATATAAAGGCATATATAATAAATGAAAATGGAAACCTTCAACCCGTAGGAGTTCAAGGAGAATTATGTTTCTCAGGAGTTGGTCTGGCAAGAGGCTATCTAAATAAACCAGAGCTGACAGCAGAAAAATTTATAGAAAACCCATTTGACCACGGAGAGAGAATTTATAAGACAGGAGACCTGGCTAGATGGCAGCCTGATGGCAATATCGAATTCTTAGGCAGAATAGACCACCAAGTAAAAATAAGAGGCTTTAGAATAGAGCTAGGAGAAATAGAAAGCCAGCTATTAAAATATGAAGGTATTAGCGAAGTAATAGTTATAGCGAAGGAAGATAATAGCGGAAATAAATACTTATGCGGATATATATGCGGAGAACGAGAATATAGCATAAGTGAACTAAGAGAACATTTAGCTAAGGAATTACCGGAATATATGATACCATCATATTTCATACAATTAGACAAATTGCCTTTAACAGCAAATGGTAAGATAGACAGAAAGGCTCTTCCAGTGCCTGATGGAAGCATAGAAACAGGAGCAGAATACATTGCAGCAACAAATGAAATAGAAGAAAAACTGATAAGCATATGGCATGAAGTATTAGGTGTAGAAAAAATAGGAATAAATGATAACTTCTTTGAATTAGGAGGACATTCACTAAAGGCTATAAAAATAGTATCAATTATACAAAAAGAATTGATGGTTGAAATATCTGTAGGTGATATATTTAGCAATCCAACGGTAAGGCAGCTAGGAGATTGTATAGAAAAAACCAAAGAAAGTGCATATTCATCTATAGAAGCTGTAGTAGAAAGAAAACTATATGAAGTATCCTCAGCTCAAAAAAGGATGTATGCCTTAAATCAGTTCTCAATGGAGGAAACAAATTATAACATACCTTCAATAATGATTTTAGAAGGCAAGCTGGAAAAAAGTAAGCTAGAAGAAAGCTTTAAAAAGCTTGTAGAAAGACACGAAGCTTTTAGAACATCCTTTGATTTAGTAAATGAAGAGATAATGCAAAGAATTCATAAAGCTGTTGAGTTTAATGTAGAATATGAAGAAATAAACGCAGACTCAGAAGGAATAATCAAGTCTGAAGCAGAGAAATTTATAAAGCCCTTTGACCTATCAAAAGCTCCATTACTAAGAGTGAAGCTTATAAGGCTTGAAGAAGAAAAGTATATACTAATGTTTGATATGCACCACATAATATCAGATGGTGAATCCATGAGTATTATTATGGAGGAATTCACGAAGCTATATAAGGGTGAAAGCTTAGAAGAGTTAAGAATACAATATAAGGATTATTCTGCTTGGGAAAATAAAATGCTAACTTCTGAGGGCATGAAAAAACATGAAGAATATTGGATAAATAGGTTTGGTGATGAAATACCAGTATTAGATTTACCGACAGATTATCCACGACCTAATATTCAGAGCTTTGAAGGAGAAAGCATAGGATTTACACTTGACAAGAACTTAACAGAAAAGCTAAACAAAATAGGTAAGGCTAAGGTCGCAACCTTGTACATGACACTGCTTACAGCCTACAATATAATGCTTTCAAAGTATAGTGGACAGGTAGACATAGTAGTAGGTTCACCAATAGCAGGAAGAGTACATGCTGACCTGTATAATATGGTAGGAATGTTTGTAAACACACTTGTTATGAGAAACTATCCTGAAGGAAAGAAAACCTTTAATGAATTCTTACAGGAAGTAAAGAAAAATGCATTGAATGCATATGAAAACCAGGATTACCAATTTGATAAGCTGGTAGAAAAATTAGATATTAGAAGAGATTTAAGCAGAAATGCATTATTCGATACTATGTTTACATTGCAGAATACTGAAAACAAGGAAATGGAGCTTGATAATGTAAGAATTAAGCAGCTTCAATTTGATGTAGGAGTATCAAAATTTGATATAGCTTTGTCGGCAGAAGAAAAAGGGGAAGAAATTGAACTCAATTTAAGGTATTGTACTAAGTTATTTAAGAGAGATACTATAGAAAGAGCAATTAAGCACTTTATAAATATTCTAAAAGAGATAACAGAGAATCCAGAAATAAAATTATGCGAAATAGACATGCTTTCAGAGGAAGAAAAGAAGAAAATACTAATAGCTTTCAATGACACTAAGGCTGAATATCCTAAAGATAAAACCATATGTGAATACTTTGAGGAACAAGTAAGAAATACACCAGACAATGCAGCAGTAGCATATGAA
>JBAVGO010000056.1:0-33249 GCA_049684915.1 Lutisporaceae bacterium
GGACCGTTTTGGATATTTGATCTTGTTTTCTCAATGATTACCTTGGGTTTAAACATAGCATTTAGTGTAGTAGGCATAGTGTTACAGATATTTACAGGCATATCAAATAGTAGAGCAGCTGAGGGTAGAAAGCAAAGCTCACAAATGCCTCCAAAGCAGGAGGAAAAGCCCAGAACTGAACAAGCTGAACCTCAAAAAGCTGAACCAAAAACAAATGTGAAGCAGAGCCAGACAATAAATAAAGAGAAGGTAGAAGAAGCTTCCAAACAACAAAAGAATGAACATACTTCCGATTGGAATATACTTTTATTTGTGCTTACACTTATACCAGTAATAATAGCTTTAGCTGCTAAGAGATTAGATCTTGCAGCACTTATAACAGTTGGTGGAGTAACCATTATTATATTCTACAACATGATTAGAAATGCAATGACTAAGGCAAAACAGAATAAAAAGCAAAATGAAAAAGTTGTAAAAGAAGTTAAAAAAGAAGATAACGAATTGGAAAGAGTAATAAAGGAAGCCTTTGATAAGGTATATGCAATTAGAAAAGAGCTTCATAAAATAGGGAATCAGGTAATAGAGGCGAAGATAGAAAGACTATGTGATTTGGCAGAAAAGATAATAGGAGAGGTTAGGGCTAATCCAGAGATTTTAAATTCTGTGAGGAAGTTCTTCTATTATTACCTTGATGCATTTGTGGAAGTTTTTACAAAGTACCTAAAGCTTAATAATTTTGGCGAGTCCTCAGAAGAACTGCAAAAGCTGCTTATAGATACTGAGAAGTCTTTTGATGATATGGAAGAGATATTCCAAGAGCTGTGTGAAGGTATGATTGAAAAGGATATGCTGAATCTTAAGGCTACAATAAATGTACTAAAGAACAGTAATTATACTAACTAAAGAAAAATCAGGAACTAGCTTACACTAGCTTCCTGATTTTTCTTTAGTTTAATTGACTTTTTATAATAAAAGATAATTGTCATAACAGTGGGAACTATGGCGAAGTTAAAAAGTGATACATAAGCATACATATTTAAATACTTGAATAGTACAAATAAATTATCGGACATGAAATATGCAGAAATTAATACTAATAAGGTGATAGCATTGATGATAAACTTGCTTCTAATGTTCAATAAAGTTAATACTCTCAACAGTGCATAAAAAGTTATCACATATTTTAAATACCAGCCCCCAAGAATCTGGAGCATTACATAAAGCTCGCCGCTCTCTAAGAACCTCAAGTATTGAATCAATTGAGTTTGCAGAAGCTTTGGATAAACCATAGTATTTAGGTATTTAATATCAAAGGACATCATAACTCCCATAGTAGCTACAATTTCCATTTGAGCCACAATCAGCAGCCCGATAAAAGAATGTTTTAAAAGCCTTTTGTTATCTTTTATATCAGCGAGATAGGGCAAGGTAATTGCTACAGTAGCATAAAGTCCAAAGGATTCAAGTATTGCAATGAAAAAGCCCTTTGTTAATCCACTCTCAAATATCGGGAATAATAGTTCCACATGTTTGTATTTTATTGTTAGAATAGCTAAATTGATACCCGCCATACAAATAAGTACTATACCTATCATTGTAACTGTCACAATAGCAACTTTATCTCGCCCTACCGTGTACACCGCAGGGATAACAAAGAATAATAAAAACATCCAAGAAGGGGTATCTAACAGCATATTCGTATGCATTGAATTGGCCTCGACAGAGGCACTTTCTAATAAGGTTAAAAATAGCGTTGCAGCGAAAAGAACAATAAAAAAAGTTCCCACGGATTTCCCTACAGCTTCACAATATAATTCATAGAAGTTCTGACATCTGAATTTTCTGCTAGTATAAAGAATAAACATGAAATATGCTAAAAATAGTAATGTAGATATAATTACAGCTATCCAGCTATCTCTTAAACCATTTCTAGTGTAAATTGTCGGGTAGGTTTTCATAGATACAATAGATGCGCCCATAATGAGAAATGCAAAATGTCTTGAAGTAAATTTGTCCATATCTAACTGCCTTTCTAGTATTTATAAGTATTTTTTAATATTAGTAGCATTGACAGCATTATGAATAATATTCAACATTAATACAGAAAATTATAATGGTGATGAATATGCATGAAGAGAAAATGAAAATTATAAAACAACGTTTAGACAATAATTTTGATATTGTATATAGAGATTTGCATACAGACAGGGGAACTATTCATGTAGTTTTCGATGGTTTAATGTGTGACAGTATTTTTGTCAGCGACTTCATTTTACGTCCGTTGATGGAGTGCAAGGATATAGGAGATAACATCGATAAGATTTTCGGAGAGATTTTAACTGCTAAGACTGTACGTTTTGCAGACACTATAAATACTGCTATAGTGAAAATATTGTCCGGTGATGCAATACTTTTTTTCCCAGGCATAGACAAAATAGTTGCTGTCGATGCAAAGGGCTACAATACTAGAAGTATAGATGTACCTTTGACGGAGACTGTTTTAAAAGGTCCAAGAGAGGGCTTTACAGAGGACATAATAACAAACATTACTCAAATAAGACGACGCATTAAAAATCCAATGATAAAGTTTGAGCCTTTTCAGATAGGTGAAAAATCCAACACTCTTGTAGTCCTGAGTTATATAGAAGGAACCACACCTCAAAGGTTAGTAAGGCTAATAAGAAAAAGTCTACTGGATATTGAGGAAGACTATGTTTTAAGCAGCAATTTTATTGAAGAAAGATTAAAAGCAAAGCACACGGCTTTTGATACTATCGGATATACAGAGAAGCCTGATATAGCTGCAAGCAGATTGACTGAGGGCAAGGCTGTAATTTTAGTAGATGGTACACCTATTGCGGTAACTGCACCTAGTTTTTTTATAGAAACTTTTCAGACGCCTGATGACTACTACATGAACAAGTATATATCCAACATGGCAAGGATACTTAGATGGGGAGCCTTTAGTATTGCAACACTTTTACCAGGTTTTTATATAGCCTTGGTTTCCTACCATACCAATCTTATACCTACCATTTTTGTTTTTAGATTTGCTGCCGCTAGGGCGGGGATACCGTTTCCCACCTCTGTAGAAGTAGTAATGCTGTCTTTGTTTTTTATGCTAATTAGAGAAGGCAGTGTACGTTTGCCACAGCCATTGGGCTCATCTATAAGTATAGTTGGTGCCTTAATTCTTGGAGATGCATTAGTTAAGTCTGCATTAGCATCCAATATAACACTTATTATAATTGCCCTAAGCTCTATTTGCTCTTTTTTGGTTCCTAAAATCTATGGAGCTATAACTCTATGGAGTTATATAATATTATTTTTTTCATCAATAATTGGTTTGCCGGGGTTTTATGTCAGTTTTGTGCTAATGGTCTCGCATATCGCTGGTTTGGATAGCTGTGGGTACCCATATCTTTATCCTCTTGGCACTCTAAAGGTGCTTAATTTAAGAGATTTATTGATACGTGATGATTTGGATAAGATATCGAATAATATTTTTGTAAGGAATGAGGATGCATAGCCATGAAAAAAAAGCTGTTGGCATTAATTATTATGCTATGCCTACTTACAACTGGCTGCTTTAGTTATAGGGATATAAATAAATTGTTGATAGTAGTAACAACAATAATCGATATTGATGAGAACAATAATATAATTATATATCTTGAGGTGTTTAAGCCCTATAGAAGTGAACAAATAGCAGGAGGGAAAGGTCAGAGACTAACTTACAAATCAAAGGGAGAAACAATACTTGAGGCCATAAGAGATTTGAATTTAGGCACTAGCCTAAAGCTAAACTTCACACAAAACAAGGTTTTAATTTTTACCAAAAGAGCAGCAGAGAAGGGTTTGAAGAATTTCTTGGATTTTTTAAATCGTGATCAGGAGTATGTGCTTAGGCAATATATGTATATATATGAACAAGACCCTGAGCAATTATTAAAGAATCTAGTACCAGAAGAGGAATATTTAGGTATATATTTATTCGAAATTCCTATTAACCAAGCAGCATCAGCAAAATCATATGTAACTAGGATTGATGAGTATTTAAATAATAGGCTTATAGGCAATGAAATTGATGTATTACCTATTATAATTCTAAGCACAGATCATTTAGACTCAAAAGTAAGATTTCAAAGTAGTGCTATCTTAAAAGATGATAAAATGATTGGGAAAATAGACTTTGATGAAACAGCCATATATAATTTATTGACAGAAACAATAAAATCAGGAACCTTGCTTGTAACTGGTGAAGATAAAAATATAATGACTCTGGAAATCGTGGGAACAAAATTAAAAACTGATATTGTATATGACGGAGATACTCTAAAATTAAAGAAAAAAATTGATATTAGAACTACTTTTGCCAGCTCACAAAAATCCTTAGAATTAAATCAGGCACAGGTGAGAGAAAAGATAATAGAAACAGCTGAAAAGAATGTTGAAGAAAAATGTCAAAAGCTTTTTTTAAAGTGGAAGGAGGAAGGTACAGATATTTTTGAAATCACTAAAAAGTTTGAAAGAGTGTATAAGCATCAAAAGCTAAAGGTTTCAGATATAATTGAAATAACAGAGCTAGAGGTCGATGTAAATGTAACTATAGAAGGAAGCTCTGATGTTACTGATTACATTGATTAAAAAACATGCATATTACTGATTAGAATTCAGCAATATGCATGTTGACTTACTTGTCTATTTTAATACACGTTTCTTGACTGTGCGTCTAGGAATTACAAGCTTTATTTTAGATGGCTGCTTCAAAAGCTCCACTGCGGTAAAACCTGCAATAATAGGAAGTGCTATGTATATCCATAGACGCATGCTTTTAGCAAGCTTTAGTATTATAGCTTCAACTAAAAGAACAACTGCCCATATAATTGAATTTCTGCTAATAGAATTCATGCTCACGCCTCCTTAGTATTTATAATTTTAGTATAGCAGATATTTATTTTATATGCACTATGAACGTATTTGTACAAACAAAAAAATATAATAAAACTATGAATATATTTAGGGAGTGATTTGCTTGAACAAAGGATTGTTATATAAAGGTATGATTTTAATATTTGCTTTGCTTTTAATTACTACTATTGCTCTAGGTTGTACTGCAAAGCAACCCGAGCCTCCTGTACCGATACCATCACCTACACCCGCCCCACCTGCCCCACCTACGCCGACGGTGGAAGAAAGAGACATAAGTCTGTATATGCCTATGAAGGTAGGCTACATATGGGAATATGAGGGGGAAGGCAATGAATATGCTTCCTACATTTTGAGCGTAGGATATGAAGAAGAAAACAGATATCAGTTGACTAGAGACAATGGAGGTACGGTAATAGCTGATATTTATGAGATTAGGGAAGATAGCATTGTCCATGTGTATATGTCTGGTGAAAGTTATGATCAAACTAATCTTCTGAACCAGCAAAATAATCTGGAGGATATAGTTCTAAAGCTTCCGTTAGAAGTAGGAAACAAATGGGTTAGCGAAGAAAATTCCTATGAAATTATTGACACCAAAGCCACAGTTATCGTTCCCTATGGTGCTTTTAATGATTGTGTTGTGGTTAGGCGCACCTACAAAGATGGCAGTGAGGAGTATATGAATTATAAAGAAGGTGTAGGAATGCTTCAATCAGAATTTAGAACAGGAGATTTTTCGGTTTTTTCTCGATTGAAGAGTTTTTCTAGTAAATAATAGCTTTAAAATATCAGACACATGTGATATCTGCACATGTGTCTGATATTTTTTGATGGAATGTATTGATTACCAAATTTATGGAAATAATTTAATAAAATAATGGACAAGGTGGTCAATAATGAAAAAGATAATGATTTTAGTATTTATAGTATGTCTTACTGCAATAGGCTGTACAAAAAGTCTAGGAGGTCAAGAGGTTGCAGCAAATATTCCTATAAAAAGTCAAAGGTATATAGGAAGCTTTAAAGATAATGTGAACATCTGTAGGAAGCATGGTGATATTATAGAAATTCAACGGGAACGTGAAGAGAGCTTTGCTGTGTATAAGTTGGATATGAATACAGGGGACATGAGTTATCAATACACTGGCAAAGATGATAAAAACCTGCTTTTCTATAAACAAATATATGCAGGAAATGCTCTAGAAGTAAAAAGACTGGGAAACAGTGAGGAAGACAATATACTTGTGCTAAAAGGAAAAAAAGAAAAAGTTATAGGTAAGAATATTGCTTATTCAGATGGAGCACTGGTTTCTACTTCACCTAGTGAAAGATATGTAATATATTGTGCTGCAGAAGCTATAATAAATCAATATGGCTTGTATGTTTATGATATAGAAAAAGGTAGTACGCTACAGCTTGTTGGTATTGCAAATGAGGAATTGCTAAATGATATGGAATGGAGCATTAGCTGGTCTCAAAATGAAGAGTATATATCTGTTTCAAATAAACTTATTTTGAATGTTTCAGATGGCTCAATAGTTGGAGAGATAAATGCATCTGCCATAGCATGGTCGCAAACGGGCAGTAAAATTGCATATATCAATGCAGAAAGAACCTTGTGTACCTATGATATTACAAAAGGCATAAATAATGAAGTTTTTGTATCCAGTGAAGATGAGTATTTACCTGGGTATATTGTATGGAGCCAAAATGAAACAAAGCTTGCCATTGTAACATCAGGTATAGATGAAAAGGTAGTTAATGGTGATATTTCTACATATAAGGCAATGTATAGCTTGGATTTGGTAACCAAAGAAGCTATAAGAATTGATACACTACTACAGCTTGAAGCTGCAACGGTCGCTCAGATAGAAAATATAAGCTATAACAGCACAGGAAAGCTTTTTTCTTTTACTTGCTCAGATTCTGAAGGCTCAAACCTGCATGTTTATAATATTGATACATCAGCCTATGAAATTTTTATGGATGTAGAATATTTACACTATGAAAATAATGAAAGCTATGTTTGCACCTCAAAGAACAAGCTTTATTTTATTCAGGATGAAAGTCTTATAGAGCTTAAGGAAAGCTTAGAGACAGAGGTTATAAAGAGTTCCGACGGAGTTATTGACGATATTTATATATCAGAAGATGGTAATGTTATGATTATTGCAGAAAATCAAGAAGAAAGCTTAGTTTTGAGGCAAATTTCTAATTTCAGTAACATCATGAATTGAAAAATGATTATGTAGTGATATGCTTGAATATTAAGAACATTTGTTTCTTACACGAGTACATACACCTAAAAATGTCTTTAATTTTTGCACAAAACTGTTTTTTATTCATAACATAGGTGATATAATATAAGTGAAAATCGATGGCTAAACAATTACAAAAATAGGATTTTATATTTTATATCAGACAGGAGGACTTAAAATGAAAAAAATATTAATCACAGGTGCATTAGGGCAGATTGGTTCAGAGTTAATAACTTATATGAGAGAGCTTTATGGCAATGACAATGTTGTTGCAAGTAACAGAAGTCAGCATGGTGATGAAAGCCTTTTGAAGTCAGGTCCATTTGAGCTTTTAGATGTTGTTGATGGAAAAAGGGTGGCAGAGGTATGTAAGAAGCATGGCATAAATCAGATTATACATTTAGCTGCAATTCTTTCAGCAAACGCAGAAAAGAACCCTCAATTAGCTTACGACATTAATATGAATGGTACCTATAATGTGCTTGAAGTGGCAAGAGAGCAAGGAATAGCAGTGTTTACACCTAGCTCAATTGCAGCCTTTGGAGCTAGCACACCAGCTGACAATACACCACAGGATACTATTCAAAGACCTTCTACTATGTATGGAGTGACTAAGGTTGCTGGCGAGCTTCTCTGTGACTATTACTATAAGAGATATGGAGTAGACACCAGAGGAGTAAGATTCCCAGGCATAATTTCTTATGGAGCACTTCCAGGCGGCGGCACTACAGATTATGCTGTACATATTTATTATGAAGCACTTAAGCAGAAGAAATATACTTCATATATAGGTGCAGGCACATATATGGATATGATGTATATGCACGACGCATTAAAATCAATCCGTGATTTAATGGAAGCTAATCCAGACAAGCTAATACACAGAAATGCATTTAATGTAACAGCAATGAGCTTTGATCCTGAAATGCTGGCTACTGAAATTAAAAAGCATATACCAGAATTCCAGCTTACATATGATGTAGATTCAGTGAGACAGACAATTGCTAATAGCTGGCCTAATTCCTTAGACGATAGCGTAGCAAGAGAAGAATGGGGTTGGAAGCCTGATTTTAATCTAGCATCCATGACAAAAGATATGTTAGAAAAACTAGCTATAAAATTAAATATAAATAAATAAAATTAATAATTTGGAGGTAAAACAATGGGAATTCATGATTTAGATTTTATAACCGAAAAGCTAGACGAGTTAAAGGAGCAGGGTGTATACAGGAAGCTTACTGTATTAGGTAGTGCATCAGGTCCAAGATGTATAATAAATGGTAAGAATGTTATTAACCTTTCCTCAAACAACTATCTTGGCTTTGCAAATCATCCTAGACTAAAGAAGGCTGCAATTAAAGGTATAGAAGATTGGGGAGTTGGAGCAGGCGCAGTTAGAACTATCATAGGCAACATGTCAATACATGAGCAATTAGAAGAAAAGCTTGCAAAGTTCAAGCATGTTGAGGCTGTGTTGACATTCCAATCAGGCTTTACTGCAAACGCAGGCTGTATACCAGCAGTAACTGACAAGGGCGATGTTATAATAACTGACGAGCTTAACCATGCCAGCATAATAGACGGCTGTCGTCTAAGCAAGGCTGATGTAGTTAGATTCAAGCACAGCGATATGAAAGACCTTGAGAGGGTAATTCTTGAGGTTAAGGATAAATATAAGACAAAAATGATTATAACTGATGGCGTGTTCAGCATGGATGGTGATATAGCAAAGCTTCCTGAAATAGTAGAGCTAGCAGAGAAGTACGGCTGTATAACCTATGTAGATGATGCACACTCAAGCGGAGTATTGGGCAGCAATGGTCAAGGCTCAGCACATCACTTTGGATTGTCTGATAGAGTAGATATTCAGATAGGTACATTATCAAAGGCTATTGGTGTTGTAGGGGGCTATGTTGCAGGTAGAAGAAACCTTATTGAATGGTTAAATCATAGAGGCAGACCATTCTTATTTAGCACAGCAATGCAACCAGCAGCAGTAATGGCATGTATGGAAGCAGTAGACATTCTTTCAGAAAGTACAGAGCTTACTGATAAGTTATGGGATAATGCAAAATATATAAAAGCAGGACTTGAAAAGCTAGGCTTTAATACAGGACACAGCGAAACACCTATCACTCCTGTAATAGCAGGCGAAGACAAAATGGCAATAGAATTAAGCAAGAGATTGTTTGAAGAAGGTGTGTTTGCACAAAGCATAATATTCCCAACAGTTGCAAAAGGTGCTGCAAGAGTTAGAACAATAGTAACAGCTGCACACACTAAGGCAGACTTAGACGAAGCTATTGCTGCTTTTGCAAAGGTAGGAAAAGAATTAGGTTTGATAAAGTAAGAGATAAGAATAAAAGGGCATTCCAAGATTATGAACTGGAATGCCCTTTTTTTATACCCAAATAAAATAAGGAAGTGTTTATATGGCTTCTAAAATATTAGTTTATTTTAAAATACTAAATTTGTGGCAATATGTGAGTACACGGTACATAAGTAATTGACCATACGTAACCGCAACTAGGACAATAAATTTTAACTTCGTCATATCCATTTTCAAGGCAGGTAATTGTTTTATCGCAACCTCCTCCACAAACTGGGCAAAGTGGCAATGCGAATACATTTACAGCAAGAGCTAACAACAACACGGTAACTAAAAGTAACATTGCTATTCTTTTTATTTTCATATATACCTCCTGTGTATTTAGAAGCCATATAAACAATATATTTGACGATATATAATATATATAAAATATCACATTAATTGAATAAAATCAATGAAAGATTACATAATGTAAAATAAGATTACTATATACAGAACGGGTTATAGTATTAGTAATAATGCATTTTAAAAGCTAATAATAACACAGTAACCAAGAGTATCAGTGCTATTGTTTTTCTTGACATATTTCCTAATGCACACTTTATCCAAGTATTATATAATAAAATAGTAATGTTATAAAAATTAACGTAAGGACAAGAGTGACTATGGCAAGTAATCAAATAAAGCTTTCAGTACGTCAAATGGTGGAGTTTGCACTAAAGTCAGGCAGCTTGGATGATTCCTATGTAAGCAATAATCGTGCAGTATTGGGCACTAGAGCTCATCAGAAGCTTCAAAGACAACGGAAGCTGGAGCTGGGTGATAATTATATAAATGAACTTTATCTGAGCTTCCCTATAGAAAAAGATGACATAGCTTTCTTAATAGAAGGACGTGCAGATGGAATTATACTAGCAGAGGATAGTACAACTATTGAAGAAATAAAGAGCACATATCATTCCTTAGAGAATATAGATAAGGATTTTAATCCTATGCATTGGGCACAGGCTAAGGTGTATGCGTATATTTACGCTTTTTTGAATAGTTTAAGCACTATAGTAGTGCAGCTTACCTATTATAATTTAGATAGTGAAGAGTATAAGGTTATCGCTACTAGCTTTGATATTAAAGAACTGCAAGTTTTTTTTGAAGAAATTCTGGATAAGCTTTGGACTTGGTTTAGCTTTATACAAGCAATTATTGATAAGAGAAACCAATCCATTGTGGAGCTTCAATTTCCCTTTGAGAGCTACCGTAAAAATCAAAGAGAGTTTGCTGTAGCGGTGTACAAGACTATATATGAGGGCAACAGTATTTTTGCACAGGCACCTACAGGTACAGGAAAAACAATCTCAACACTTTTTCCTGCTGTCAAAGCATTAGGAGCAGGTCATATATCTAAGATATTCTATCTTACTGCCAAAACAATAACCCGCCAAGTAGCTGAGGACACTATAAGGCTGCTTATGAAAAATGGATTGTCGGTCAAAGCGGTAGTTATAACAGCCAAGGACAAAATCTGTTTTGAGAAGGAAAGCAGCTGTAAAGCGGAGAACTGTACTTATGCAGAAGGATATTTTGATAGGATAGATGAGGCTATAAGAGATATTTTAGTCCAGGAAGGCATTCAAAGTAGAAATTTAATAGAGAAGTATGCCAGAAAGCACAGAGTATGCCCCTTTGAGTTTTCTTTAGATTTATCTTTGTGGGTAGATATAATAGTCTGTGACTATAACTATGTTTTTGATCCTAGAGCACATCTTAGAAGATATTTTGGAGATGGAAATGAAAATAGCGGAAGTGATAGACAGTATGCTTTACTGGTGGATGAGGCTCATAATTTGGTGGACAGATCAAGGGCAATGTATACAGCGGTTATAAGTAAAAGTGCAATACTTGAGCAAAAAAGATATTTTAAGAATATAAATAAGCATTTATATAAAACTCTTAATGTAGTAAACAAATATTTTATAGATTATAAAAAGGAAGTTGAAGATAGGATTGTAGTAACACAAGAGCTTCCCAAGGAGCTGTGCAAGCTTCTTAGGAAATTGGCTGCCGACTTTGAGGAGCTGCTACAGCAAAATAGCGGAGCTTTAAATGAGCCTGCAATGCAGCTATACTTTGACATTATGTTTTTTCTAAAAATATCGGAGCTTTTTGATGAACATTTTGTATGCATCACAGAAAACAACAGAGATTTGACTGTAAAGTTTTTTTGTATAGATGCTTCACGGCTTTTGCAGGAGAAGATACAGAAGGCTAAGTCTGCTACGTTTTTCTCAGCAACTCTTTTGCCTATGCAGTATTATGTTTATATGCTGGGAGGCAGTGAAAGCTCTTATAATATGAAGCTTAAATCCTCCTTTCCAAGAGAAAATTTGGGGCTTTGCGTTGCGGATAGAATCTCCACTAGATACAAAGATAGAGAAAGCAGTAAGGCCGAGGTAGCTGCCTGCATAAATGCAGCAATAATGCACAAAACAGGGAATTATATTGTATACAGCCCTTCATATAGCTATATGAAGGATATAATGAGTGAATTTGAAGAACATAATCAAAATTATAATATAATATTTCAAAGTCCTGACATGGATGAAGAGAGCAAGGAAATATTTCTAAATAGCTTTAAACCCGACAATGAGAAGACCTTGGTAGGCTTTGCTGTTATGGGGGGTATGTTTTCTGAGGGTATAGACCTTACGGGGGACAGATTATCAGGAGCAATAATTGTAGGAGTAGGACTGCCGCAGCTTTGTATAGAGAGAGATATAATAATGGAATACTTTAATAAATTGAAAAGCTCTGGCTTTGATTATGCTTATAAGTTTCCCGGAATGAATAAGGTAATGCAGGCGGCAGGTCGAGTTATAAGAACAGAGCAGGACAGGGGTATTGTGGTGCTTATTGATGATAGGTTTGGTCAAGCAGGTTATAAAAATCTGTTTCCTAAGGAATGGGATGCTCATACTACTGTAACTGATGTTTCAGATTTGAGAGAGTTTGCATATAGGTTTTGGAAATAATTAATGAATGGGGGACTAAATGTAATGGATTTAAGTAAGGTAATAATCAAAAACCTTGAGAGGGAAGATGTAAGCGGTATTAAGGCTTTTTTAGATGTGATTAACAGCCATGATCAACTAGAAATGAGCATACCCGAGCATGATATTGAATATATCCTTTCTCATGATGAAATAAGAAAGGATATATTCTTAACATACTTAGAAGATAAGATTATTGGTTTTGCTGGATGTATGAGAAATGTATCACAACCCCAAAATGCTCACTTTGAAGTGGTTATTCATCCCGATTATAGACAGCAAGGACTGGGCTGCAAACTATATGATATAATTTTAGGTCGTGCAAAGGACTTTGATATAAAAAAAGGGGTAGCTTTTGCAAAGGAACGTATGCCTCAATCTGTAAGCTTCTTACAAAATAGAGATTTCAAAATAGACAAGTATATGTGGAAGATGGATTTGGAGCTAAAGGATACTGATTATAGAAAAATTCCTGTTGAGGATTGGGATATCAGACTTGGAACTATTGAGGATAATAAGGATTATGTTGATATAATGAATTCTGGATTTAAAAAAGAAGGAGAAGAGCTTTATAACGAGAAAAGCTTCATTATGATGTTTGGAAAGGCTGATAGATATATATTTTTTATTGAGCAAAACAGCAAACTTATAGCTACAGCCGCTATAAGTTTACAAAAAGATATAGATAGAGGATATATCCATAACGTAACTGTGTATAAGGATTTTAGAGGGAAGGGCTTTGGTGAAATTGCATTAAGTCACTGTATCAATATTATAAAAGAAGCGGGCTTGCAGAAAGCAGCTTTGAATGTTGATGGTACAAATAGTAATGCATTAAACTTATATAAAAAACTGGGTTTTGTTGAAAAAGATACTGATATAGTTTTTAAGCTTGAATTATAGAAACTAAAAGTATAAAGAAAATCAAACCACAATGTCAGGAGAAACAATATGCAGGAATTATTTATAAAGGATATTAGGCACTTTGTTGAAGCTTTAAATGAGCTGTATGGAGGTTTTTTTACAAAATATCCGATTTTAAAACCATTGCTTGTAAGATTTTTTCTTAATGGAAGCGGAAACTATGGTTTAATAGTGACTGAAGACAAAATGGTTGTAGGAAAATATACAATTTACCAAAGCAATGAAGAATTTATTGTTAAAAGCAATATTAGAGATGCAATAAATTTTAAGTTTGTACTTGAAAGTAAAGCTATAAAGGATATAATATCAAACCGAAATGCTTATTTAGAAAAGCCATTAAATCTAATAAAATATCTGCCTGTGCTATTTAAATCAATGACAGTCGTTGATGAGAGCTGGCATACAAAATTGCTTTTGGGAGAGAAGACATGTCTGCGTCCCTTTGATGAAATTGACATGCCTTATTTGCTTAGATGGTATAATGACTATGAGTTAAATAGACTTGCGGGATGGAGCGATGGGAAAGTAAGTGCTTCAAAGCTAAAATACAATATGAGCCGCAGCTTTGGCTCAGATCCTATGAATCTTATGATTGATAATCTAGAGGGAAAGCCTATAGGCACTATCCAGCTTTATGAAGTTGATGAGCAAGATAAAAGCTGTAAGCTTGGAGTAAGGATAGGAGACAAGGATTATTGGAGTAAAGGCTATGGGACTGATTCAGTTAAAACTCTGGTGGAATATGCTTTTATGAAAATGGGACTCTATAGAGTAGCTTTAAGAGTATACGAATTTAACGAAAGGGCCGCAAGATGCTATGAGAAGTGTGGCTTCAAATATGAGGGAAGAACCAGGAAATCTGCATATATTGATGGTGCGTATTATGATGAAATTCTGATGGGTGTATTAAAAAGTGATTTTTTAGAAATAAGCAAGCAATAAAAAAGGATTGGGAGAACCCAACCCTTTTATCTTGTTGCCATATCTTTCAAATCTTGTACAAAATCTGCTACTCTAAAATAAGTATTTCTTGAAGAGCGAGTTATTCTCTTTCTTGTTTTTGAGTTTAATGCAGGAACCAGAATCAGACCTGCCAAGGCTCCTATTGCACCTATTTGTATCATACCTCTTGTCTGTTTATGCATAATCACAATCGCTCCCTTCGTAAAATATGTTTTGATATACATAGGTTTTGCTTTTTAAGCTTTCTTAAACATGTAAAAAGTAGCATAGTTAAAAATAATAACAAGGCATAAAAATATAAAAGTCTAAGAATATAAGTATAACAGGGATTACTTATTTTTGCCTTTGCTATATTAACTTTTAATTTCATAATATGTAAAAAATTACAAGATAAAAGCAAAAATACTGTCAAAAAAGCAAAAATAAAGGGATTATTGTGTTGTTATAGAATATTTACATATTGTTTATAAGTGAATACTATATTTAAATATAAGGGTGAGTGTTCAATGGAGACGCAAGAATTATTATTTTCAATGGATATAGGAACCAGGTCAGTCGTAGGAATAATAGGCTATCAAGATGGGGATAAATTTGTTGTTTTAGCCCATGAGATAGAAGAGCATAAGGAAAGAGCAATGTACGATGGACAGGTGCATGATATTGAGTTGGTTGCAAAAGCTGCCTCTTTGGTGAAACAGCGTCTGGAGGAAAAACTAGATATTAAATTAAAAAGTGTAGCTATCGCGGCCGCAGGTCGGTCATTGAAGACACATAAGATTCTTCTAGAGCGTAAGATTGACCCAGCTACTCCGATAGACAGCGATACAATTAGCAGTCTTGAGATAGAAGCTGTACAAAAGGCACAAATGGAAGTTGAAGAAATGCACCATGAAGATGGCTTGTCATATTATTGCACGGGGTATGCAGTAATAAATTACTATATGCAGGAAAATATAATTGGAAACCTGGAAGGTCATAAAGCAAGCAATATCGGGATAGAGGTACTGGCTACATTTTTGCCAAAAATCGTAGTAGATAGCTTGTACTCTGTTGTATCGAGAATAGGACTAGAAGTATCCAGCTTGACATTAGAGCCTATAGCAGCTATGAATGTGAGCATACAGAGCAGTCTGAGATTACTGAATATTGCTTTAGTTGATATAGGTGCAGGAACCTCCGACATAGCAATAACCAAAAATGGAACAGTGATTGCATTTGCAATGGTTCCTAATGCGGGTGACGAGATAACGGAAAAACTAGCAGAAATTTATCTAATTGATTTTGAGACAGCAGAAAAAATTAAAAAAAGTCTTTCTAAAAAAAGCAAAATCAAATTTAAGGATATTATGGGCATATCATACCAAATAACCAGTGTAGATACTTTAAGTGCTATTAGCTCTGCGGTGCAGCAGCTGGCTCAGGACATATGTGCTAAGATAGTTGAGTACAATGGGAAATCACCTAGTGCAGTTTTTATGATTGGCGGGGGCAGTTTGATTCCAGGCTTGGATAAGCTGATTGCTGAGTATTTACAGCTACCTATAGAGAGAGTAGGCGTCAGGAAAACTTCACTCATTAAGGATGTTTTTATAAATGATAAAAAGCTGATAGGACCAGAATTTATAACACCTATAGGTATAGCAGTCACTGCTCAAATGAACAGGCAGAAGAATTTTATAAGTGTATCGGTAAACGATAAAAACATCAAGCTGTTTAATTCAAAATCTCTTACAGTTGCAGATGCCTTGATTTTTGTTGGCTTCAATCCGAGAGACTTAATAGGTAGAAGGGGAGCTTCAATTACTTTTACCTTAAATGGGCAAATCGAAACAGTAAAAGGCGAATCGGGAGAGCCTGCACAGATTTATGTAAATGGAGTTAAAGTCTCTCTGGAAAAATCGTTGTCTAATGGTGATAGAATCATTATTGACCCTGCTATTGATGGCAAAAGTCCTGAAATATATATAAGGGATTATAGCAGTCTTATAAAGGGCAAAATTGTTTATGTAAACGAGGATGAACGAAAAGTGAACCCCATTACAATAGTAAATGGTTACCAAAAGAGCATTGATTATAGGATTAATGAACAGGATATAATTGATATAAAAAGTGTAAATACAATTGAAGAATTGTTTAGGTTATTAAATATTGATACCAGCGATATTTTTATTACTAACAATGGTAATGGTGCTGATTTATCTAGTATAATAGGTAATGGTGACCGCATATCTATTGAACATAAGAATATACCTATTGCTACTATAGAACCTGAGCTAGTTCTAAACGCAATGCTTGTAACGGTAAATGGTAAGCAAATAAGCATTGAGCATACCAAAGATAATATGATGTTTCTTGATATATTTAATTACATAGCTGTTGATATGACAAAGATAAAAGGGATTAATTCTATGAAAATAAATGGAAGTAATGCTAACTATACAGATGTAATTAAAAGCGGCGATATTATTGAGCTTGATTGGGAACAATAAATCTCTGTGATTTTGTTGGATATTCAGATATTAATTGGAGATAGCAATAATGGAACAATTTATAGACAAGCTCGTCTATATTTATATATAGTAAAGGAGGTAGTTGAATGAAGGTTTATAAACTAAGCAAAGGCGGCTTAATTTTTACTGTCGTTTTTTTAATATTTGCAATAATTGTAGCCTCAACAGTCGCTTTATTGAGTGATAATATCATTCAGCCTAATATGTCGATTAGCGGTATAGATGTGTCAGGACTTACTAGGTATGAAGCTGAAAATAGATTAAAAAATATATATGAAGAGAAAATAAGCGAGGCCTTTATTTTATTGAAATTTGAAAATAAAGAATGGAAAATTGGTTATAAGGATTTAGCTTATTCATATAATATTGAGGAAGCTGTTGATAAGGCTTATAGTGTGGGACATACCGGAGATGTATTTAAAAGACTTGTTGAAACAGTAAATGCAAGGCTTAAACCACATAGCTTCGAGGTAGAAAGCAAGTATAATACGGAACCAATATATAAGCTTATAGATCAGATTGCAGTGGAAATAGATCAAGATGTAATAGATGCAACTATACGATATAAGGGAAAAGGCTTCGAAATTACTGATGAAACAATAGGAAGAATATTAGACAAGGAAGGTACTCTGACTTCAGTAACCAATCAGCTTCATAATGTTGAAATAGGTTTACTGGAGCTTCCTGTAGAGATAGTAGAGCCTGTAGTGAAAAGAGCTGACTTAGCTCATGTTCAAGATAAATTGGGAGAATTCTCGACTAAGTTCAACGCAGCGGATTTTGATAGAACCACAAACATAAAGGTAGCAACAAGCAGTGCCTCTCATGTGTTAATAAGACCTGGCGAAGTATACTCAGTAAATGAGACAATAGGCCCGAGATTAGCGAAGTTTGGATATAAGGATGCAAAGGTTATAATTAACAATGAGCTAGTGCCAGGTATAGGCGGTGGCGTTTGTCAAGTATCTAGTACCTTGTATAATGCAGTGTTGTTGTCAAATTTAAAGATAATTGAAAGAAAGAACCACACTTTGACGCTTTCTTATGTAGAATTAGGACGAGATGCAACAATCTCGGGAGATTATATTGATTTTAAATTTTTGAATAATACAGATTACCCTATATATATTTATGGAGAGGTTCAAGGAAGCTGGGTTAAGTTCACTGTGTTTGGTAAAAACGAGAATCCTGGCAGAACTGTAAAGATAAACAGTGTAATTGTAAAGACTATACCCCCTGAGATAAAGATTATCAAAGATGCTACAATGCCAGTAGGAACGGAAAAGATAGAAAAGAAAGCTCATACTGGATATGTGGTTAAAACTGAGAGAATAGTATATGAAAATGGTAAAGAAATTCTAAGAGAAGTTTTGGGTAACTCTAATTATAGAGTAGTAAACGGAGTAACAAGGGTGGGAACAATGCCTGTAGCTCCTCCTCCAGTGCCAAATGACCCTACAGTACCAACACTACCACCTGTACCTCCAACACCAAGCATCTAATAAGAAAATATTATGAGGGCTGAATATAACCTAATACATTATGAGGGCTGAATATAACCTAATACATTTAGTTATATTCAGCTTTTTCTACATGAATTTACATATAAATACAAAAAGTATTGATTATTCCATGATTTATATTTAATATATAATTATAATATTAATATAAATCTAAATGGAGACAAAATATGAGTAATGTGTTATATGAAAAGGAAGTTAAATGCCCAATTTGCAATAATCATTTTTCTAGCAAAAAGCTTAGGTTGTCTGCTTGCGTGGTAGATAAAAGAGATGAGGATTTTTGTGTATATTATAAGAATTATAACCCTATGTACTACGAAATTTTTGTTTGCCCATATTGTGGTTATGCGGCTTCTGAGAATTCCTTTGACAATTTAACCTTAATTGAACTAAATAAAATTAAAGAAATACTATCAGGTAAAACTGTAGCTAGAAGCTTTTGTAATGAAAGAAATATTAGTGATGCAATAGACAGCTTCAAGTTAGCACTTTTCATTGCAAGCTCAAGAGATTCAAAAAATAGTATAGTTGCGGGAATATGTCTAAAGCTTGCATGGCTTTATAGAGAACTTCAGGATGAAAAGGAAAGGGCTTTTCTCCAGTATGCTTTGGAAAACTACAGTATTGCTTATGACAAAGAAGAAATGCCTATAGGAAATCTTGATGAGATATCGATACAATACCTTTTGGGAGAGCTTTCTAGAAGATTAAAAAAGTTTAAAGATGCAGTGTTCTGGTTCAATAAGGCAGTAAACAATCCTCAACGTGTAACTAATCCAAGAATTGAGAAGCTGGCAAGGGAGCAATGGATAGTAGTAAAAGAACAAAACAAAAAGGACTGACAAAATTTATTTAAGTGAAACTTTCTAAAACCTATCTTCGTTATAAATAAATATGAAAGGAGGTTTTGTTATGAAGAAAATTGGAATATTCATGATATTAGCAGGAATATTATGTGTATTAGCTTTTATACTTTATACAATTGCTTTGGAGCCTGAAATTCCGATTCTTATAAAGCTTGGTGTTTCGGTTGCAATAATAGGTTTAATAATAGTTATATTTGCATTAATCTTTGAACGTGCATATAAAAAAAGAAGGGGTGATGATGATGATCTTAGTAAATATTGATCATATTCCTGGTATGAGGATAGAAAAGGTTTTTGGAATGGTTAAAGGAAGTACAGTACAATCGAAGCATATTGGTAAGGATATAATGGCAAGTCTTAAGACACTGGTAGGCGGAGAAATAGAAGAATATACACAGATGCTTGATGAGGCTAGAAAGATTGCGATCTCAAGAATGGTTAAAGATGCTGAAAACTTGGGTGCAAATGCAATTTTAAATATTCGTTTTGCTTCAGCCTCGGTAATGCAAAGCGCAGCAGAGATAATGGCATTTGGAACTGCTGTATATGCAAGTGAAGAATAAGCTGCTCAGATGAGCAGCTTTTTTTTAAGTAAAAAGTTTTATTCGATGTAATAATTTTATGAAATGTGAATAAATGTTAATAGTTATTTCATCATTAATTAATTGAATAGTAAGACAATTTAAAATACAATAAAAATATGATACTTATAATATTGACTTTTTCTATAGTTAAAGTAAACTAAAGAGTAATGATATGGTAGATATAGCATAATAATTCCAATTTACATTTGAGGAGGAATATACATGAGTGCAGTTAAAAACAAACTCCCAGAGGTAGTTAATAATGTGTCAAAGGTTATTATAGGTAAGAAAGAGGTTACTGAAAAAATCTTGGTAGCACTACTTAGTGGAGGGCATGTCTTAATTGAGGATGTACCAGGTGTTGGAAAAACCACACTTGTAAATGCTATAGCAAAGTCAATTGGCTGTAGCTTCAAAAGGATTCAATTCACACCTGACTTAGTGCCTTCAGATATCACTGGACTGACGGTATATAATATGAAAAAGGGAGAGTTTGAATATAAACAGGGTCCTATAGTCTCAAATATTATATTGGCGGATGAAATTAACAGAAGCTCACCAAAGACTCAATCCAGTTTACTGGAAGCAATGCAGGAAAGACAGATAACTGTTGATGGAAGCACATATATGCTACCCAGACCTTTTATGGTACTTGCGACACAAAATCCTATTGAGTACGAAGGCACATTTCCACTTCCTGAAGCTCAACTAGATAGGTTTACTTTAAGAATAAACATGGGGTATCCTAATTTTGCAGAAGAGAAGAAGATACTGTCTACCTATAAAGAAGAGGATCCACTAAACACACTTCAGGCAGTTATTGCTGAAGCTGATATAGCTATTATGCAGCAAGAAGTACAGAAGGTGTTTGTTGATGAAAGCATACAGGACTATATCATACAGATAACTCAGTTAACAAGAAATCATAGTGATATATACTTAGGCTGTAGTCCTAGAGCTACATTGGCTTTGTTTAATGCCAGCAGAGCATTAGCCTATGTTAGAGGAAGAGAATATGTTATACCTGATGATATAAAAGAGCTTGTATATGTAACTTTAGCCCATAGATTGATACTTAAGTCTGAAGCTAGGATTCAGGGAAAAGAAGAAGCTTCTGTGCTGGCGGACATAATAAAGTCTGTCCATGTGCCAGTGGTAAAGCTAAATGCTTAAGGTCAACAAGCTACCGTTTATTTTGCTGGCAATACTGTTTATCACTGCACTTTTTGTGGGGGGAGTATTCATATACAGCTTAGTAACAACTCTATTGTCCATAATTATCCTATCATATTTTAGTGGAAGAAGTGTTTATAAAAGTATTGTAAATATACTTTGGAAAAACAATGATAGAGTTCAGGTAGGTGAAGAGGTTAAGCTAGAACTGGAGTTTTATAACTCTGGCATATTTCCTATTCCATACCTTAGTGTAGATACTCACTTCTCCAAAAGGATGACGGGAGAAGAAGAGAGAGAAAAAATCTACTCTATAATGCCTGCATCAAAGACCTTTATAAAAAGTGAATTCGTATGCAAAAACAAGGGCATATATCAAATAGGTCATGCAGATGTAGAATTTGGGGATGCTATGGGCATTTTCAGGTGGAAAAAGAGCTTTGAGAATGATGTGTCCTTATATGTTTATCCTAAGGTTTATAATCTAAAGAGACTTATAATACCCTATAGACAAAACTTTGGTACTGTACCTGTAAACCATAGTGCTTATGAGGATTTTGCCAGCGTTAGAGATATAAGAAAATATGCAGTAGGCGACAGCTTGAAAAAGGTGCATTGGAAGGTCACTGCTCATAAGGGCGAGTTTTACGTAAAGAACCTGGAGTTAAATGCAACAGCAGATTTAAATGTATTTTGGGATTTATATCATAAAAGCTATGTAGGTGAGCTTGCAGATGAAATTGAAGAAATAGGTGCAGAGTGTGCTGCTTCGATTTTAAGATATGCACTAAATAATCATATGGCTGCAAGTCTTTATGCTAAGGATAAGAACTTTGTTAAACTTTCTGGTTCGGGTATAGGAAGATTCCCAGAATTCTTAGATCAGATAACAAAGTCTGAGGTTACTGGTGACACACCAGTTTGGGAGCTGCTAAAGAGAGAGGCTCAAAAGCTTAGTCTAGGGGCTACTGCTGTTATTATCACTCCACAGATTGATGAAACTGCCTTAGAAGTGCTTTTTAGCTTCAAAGCAAAAGGTATTGAGTTTGCTATTGTCTATTTATGTAGAAACAAAGAGCTTATAAATCCTGATGTTGAGGCCTTAAAGCAACGTGGTATAACAGTTAATACTATATCCCTAGCCGATGATATAAGGCTTGCATTGGGAGGTAGTTAGAATGCATAAGAAATTTTATGAGCTGATATTTTTTATAGTTTTGATAACTATTATGGTTATGAGCTTAAACATGGCTATATTGGACTCCACTGGAATGACAATAAAGCCTACGGTATTGTTGTGCTATTCGTTACTGATTGTAACTGTGGCAGCAATTATCATTAGATATCGAATAGCTCTTATAGGCATCACAATTCTTACAGTTGCAGGTGGAATATACGCCTATGCAAAGCAAATGATGATTCCTTCAAAGTTTATTAGTGAGGTAATAGATTTCTTTGTCTGGCTTCCGCAATTTATAGTTGGATATGAAGGCTTTAACTTAAAGTATTCTGTTATATTTGCAGTTCTGTATATAATCTTTATTACCTTGATTATTTCTTTGCTGGTTTTTAACAGAAAGGGTTATTGGTTACTGATTGTTCTTGGAACATCAGCCTTCGCGTTTTTCTGGTTCATATATGTAGCCAATGCAAGACGTTATCTTTTCTTTTATTTATTTGCCGCACTAGTGCTGTACTCGTACAATGTATATGACAAAAAAAGGACTGCATGGATTAAAAATGAGAGCAGTATAGATAAGAATATAGAGATAAAATGGGTGTTTAACTCTCTAATAATAGTATTTATATCTATAATTATATCTCAGTTTGCGGTATTAGATCTAAAGCCAGTACAATGGAATTGGCTAAATGAGAAGGCACTTCAGGTATTTCCTTTTATAGCAAGCTGGAGAAATGATAATATTGACAGCAACAATTTTAGCTTTAGCTCACGCTACGATATTAGCAGAGCAGGCTATGAGACAGCTAGGCTTGGAGGACCAGTAAAGCTTAGTGAAAGTATAATGATAACCATAGAGACAAGTGCTACAGACGATATATATTTAAAAGGGAGAGTCAAGGATTTATATACAGGCAGCAGCTGGAAGAAAACTAAAAAGAGTGATATCAAATATAATTCTGACTCAGATATAGGTCTAACTTTTCCTAAAAATGTAACTATCTATGAGAAAGAAATAAGAGTTAAACATATATATCTCAAAACTTCATCAATATTTGCACCCAACAACTTAAGCAGTGTGGAGAGCGAAATAAACAAGTATTCTGTAGATGAAGATGGAGAGGCTTATTTCCCAAGAATCCTTGCAAAGAAAGATAGTTATACAGTAACAAGTGAAATACCTTATATAGATATTAATACTTTAAGGCATATTGATACAGCAAGTCTGGCACCTGATATATATAAGCAGCTGCCGGAAAATATTTCTGATAGAGTTAAACAACTATCCTTAAACCTTACTAGAAAATATAACAATGATTATGACAAGGCAAAGGCTATAGAGCGATACCTAAGACAAAGCTACAAGTATTCTTTAACACCATCTGAGGTTCCTAAGGACGCAGAGTTTGTAGATTACTTCCTTTTTGAAGGCAAGGAAGGTTATTGTACCTACTTTGCTACATCAATGGCTGTAATGCTCAGAGCTTCGGGAATACCCTCTAGATATGTTGAGGGCTTTCTAGGGGAGTATGACAACTCTTATATTAGAAATATACCTGGTACTAATGCACATGCTTGGGTAGAAGTCAATTTTGGTGCATATGGCTGGATGGTCTTTGAGGCTACTCCTGCATATCCGCTTCAAGGCTTTAGGGCACAAGGAAACGTGCCTACTGAGCCTATACCAGAGGTAGAACCAAATGATCCAATTACTCCTTCAACTCCTGTAATAGATACAGGCAGAGATAAAAGCCTTGAGGTTGAAGAAGAAGAAGCAGATACAGATTTAAACCAGAAAAAAGAAATTTCGTTAACAATAAGAATAATTTTGGCTATAATTGCCATATTATTAATGAGAGTTCTTTATTTGTTATCTAAGAGGGCATATATAGAGCTAAGAATAAAGGAAGCAGCAGGTAAGCATTACTCTATCAGATACTTTGAAGATTTACTAAGATACTTTAAGAAAGTAGGTCTTAAAATATATGCTGATGAGACTATGAGGGAGTTCTGGTATAAAGTAAAATACACCTTAGAGGAAGACTACAAAGATGGGGACGAAATTATAGGGCTTATAGAACAAGCTAGATATAGCGCAGATGTAATTACTGAGCAGCAACGAAAGCAGCTTGAGGAATACAGAAAAATGCTTAAGAAATCCGTTACTGCAAGATTGGGAACAGTAAAAGCCTTTATAAGCTATTACATCATTGGTTTATAAATTTTTATTTGAAAAGTCATCTTTAAGATGATATACTGTTTCATGTAACAAAGCTTAAATGCGCGAGTGACGGAATTGGCATACGTATACGATTCAGGTTCGTAGTTTTGAGGGTTCGAGTCCCTTCTTGCGCACCAACCATTGAAATAGCTACATTTTAGTAGTTAGAAGTATAAAGTAAAATCAAAAGGGCAACTACGATATTTTAAAAGAAATTTTAGAATCGTAGTTGCCCTTTTGACTGTCGTATTTCACTTATTTTAAATATTTGTAGTTGGTTTCTATATGCCATCTTATTAAATAGTTTTCGATTATTCCCTTTGCAGCCTTTGTCTTTAGCATCTGTAATAGTTTGAGCTATTTTAGATATCGTTATATCTCCAGATACATTTATTAATCCAGCTATAATGCTGGACAAATGATGGAACTGAGGCTTTGACATTCCATAATTTACATCATTTAAAAAGTTGTAATTTTCATGGAAACGAATTGAGAAAGCGAAGTTTTTATTAAACCTCGCTTTTATTAACTACTAGATATGATTGATTTGAGCAAACTTTATTTCTTCCAGTACGCTTTGCATAGTATAGTTCAGTGTCAGCTTTTTCAACCAACTTCTCTAAATCTGTTATGGTTTCAGGATATGATGCAACTCCAATTGAGACAGTGATATTTATTTGAGTACTTGTAGTTAGTATAAAAGGGTGAACCTCTACATTATGTCTTATGCGTTCAGCTATGCGTATAGCTTGGGAATTTGGACAATCGAGCAGTAGAACTGAAAATTCTTCGCCACCATTACGAGATACTTCATCAAAAGTTCTACAGTTTTCAGATAGTATTTTTCCTAGTTCTATTAATACAACATCGCCCTCTTTATGCCCGTATGTATCATTAACTTTTTTGAAAAAATCTATGTCTACCATTAGAAGAGAAAGATTTTCATCCTTTTCACGAACATTTTTTATGGCACTATTAAGTACAAGGTCAAATTGTCTTACGTTATTTAAGTCTGTAAGAAAATCTTTTGTGGATTCTTTCTTTAATCTTCTATATACTTTGTTAGATGTAAGGCTGTAGCTTACATACCAATAAGTTATTGCTGAAACAATGCAATGTGAAATCCAATATATTGCCATTATTGAGAAAAAATCAATTCTGTTTTTTAGTAGAACTGTAAGTGCTATGCTTGAAACAATCAAAACAAAGATAGTTGCGTAAGTCCACTTTTTCCATGAATTTATTTTATACTTACCGATATACCAACAACCAATAGAATTTACAATTGCCACTACAACGCCTAATAGAGATGCGTTATTGACCCCAAAGTATGTTACTCTAAATAGTGCAATCATTATGCCTGAAATAAAAACTGGTATTGCTCCTCCAAAAATAGCCGACATAATGGTCGCTATATTACGAAAATCAATGATTGTGTTGTTGTTTACTTCGATACTAAACAACATGAGTATAATGCCTAAAGTGCCTGATACTATTCCAATAGTTACCTTTGCTCTTGTCGTGTATAACTCTTCAAGATTGTATTTTTTCACTAATTGACTTCCTAAACTTACAAAAGTTATGAGAATAGTCATATTTACAATTAAATCTTCTAACAAAATATACTCTCCTTATTTATAAATTCACATAAAAATACTTTGAATTACAAAATGAATTTAACTGTTCTATATCCATTATAATCAATAATTTACTGTTAAATTATATTCCTTTTTTCGACAATTAACAACTATATCATGCAGGAAATATCTCGAGAAGTTTATCTTTTAAAATTTGAGTTTGGGGAGTGGAGCTATTAGACAAGGTTATTAATGTATATTAGATGTTTATAAATTATTTACATTACTTGCCAATAATTTGATATAATTAAGCTGTAAACTATTTATATGTGAAGGGGTGGAGGTATAGACTTTAATAATGACATTAGATAATTTGCTACAAGGGTGGAGAAACTAAAAGACAAGTTAATTACTGAAGAAGCAACTAAAACATTATTGATAATGCCTTTCTTTCAATTGTTAGGATATGATGTTTTTAATCCTGACGAGTTTTTACCTGAATTTATTGCCGTTGTTGGCATTAAGAAAGGTGAAAAAGTGGGTTATGCAATTAAATAACTGGATAACTTAGGTGCCTGGCACATATCCTTGCTACTGAATTGAGAGTTTGAGTGATATAATAGTTTATATTAGTAGAAAATAGTGTAAATGAATTTTGGGACATGATATGATATAATTGCATTAATTACTAATGAAAATTAAACGATGAGGATTGGTGAATTGATGTATACAGTGGGTAGCATGTTTGCTGGCATTGGGGGCTTATGTAAAGGCTTTGAAAATGCTGGTGCAGATTTAAAATGGGCTAATGAATTTGATAAATACGCTTGTATTACATATAGAAAGAATTTTAAACATACTTTGTTTGATGAAGATATACACAAATTAACTACAAAGGAAAGAATAAAAGAAATACCTAAGGTTGATATTATTACATCGGGATTTCCATGCCAAGCGTTTTCTATTGCAGGAGATAGAAAAGGATTTGATGACCCTAGAGGTAATCTTTTTTTTGAAACTGCAAAAGTTATTGATAAAATTAAACCAAAAGCTTTTATGCTAGAAAATGTAAAAAACCTTGTAGGACATAATAATGGTAATACATTTGAAGTTATTAAAAATGTTATAGTAAATGATTTAAAGTATTCATTTATCCCTTTTATTCTTAACTCTAAAGACTTTGGTAATATTCCTCAAACTAGAGAAAGAATATATATTGTCGGTTTCAAAGATGAAGCTCAATATAATAATTTTGATGATAAATTTTATGTCTATAATATTCAAAATGATGAAATTTATAGAGAGTTAATTAAAAAACATAATGGACAAAAAAATAGTACAATGAATTTTGTAATTCCAAATCCAACGAAATTAACGAAGAAGATAAATGACTTGATACTTGATGAGAAACAAGACAGTAGATTTTATTATGATTCAAATAATTATTTATATAATGAACTATCTAATGGAGTTTCATCTCGTAATACGATTTACCAATGGAGAAGAGTTTATATTAGAGAAAATAAAAGTAATTTATGCCCAACATTAACTGCAAATATGGGAACAGGAGGACATAATGTTCCTATTATTAAGGATGAATTTGGTATTAGAAAATTAACACCAAGAGAATGTGCTAGATTTCAAGGACTTGATGATACCTTTATATTGCCAGAGATAGCACAGTCTCATTTATATAAACAGATTGGTAATTCTGTTGTAATGCCTGTTGTGAAAAGAATTGCTCAAGAAATTATAAGAGTACTAAACATTAAATATTGAAGGTGATTATGTGTTTTTATCAAACCAAAACCCTATACAGCAAACAGAATATTTTAACTACTTAAAAGTTATAGGTGGACTATCAAATCTATTTTCAGAAAATGAAATCCCATATTTATATTATAGAGTTGCTGAGAATATATTTTGCCGTTCATTTGAAGCGGATAACTTATCTAGGTCTGATTGTTCAGCTGATGCTAAAAAGCAAGGACTTGGTATAGGCTTAAAAACCTTTTTAAATAATAACGGTAATACTTTTCAAAAGGTTGCTGAATTTAATAGAGATAGAGAAGAATATGCAGGACTAACAAGTACAGAATTAGTTAGGCATATATCAAGATTAAGAAATAATAGAATAGATGCTACAAGGGCTATACATGGTATTAATGATTTAATTTATCATTGTGTAACAAGAGAAACTAATAGATTTCTAATATTTGAAGAAAGAATGGATTTAGTAGATATACAAAATATAAGGAATATTCAACTTGTACGCAATACTATATTATTTGAAGACGGCATAAATCAATATAATTTTAATTTAAGCAAAAGTACACTTTTTAAAAGATTTAACACCTTAAATCCACAAATACTTGACATACGAATT
Source organism: Lutisporaceae bacterium (assembly GCA_049684915.1). GTDB lineage: Bacteria > Bacillota > Clostridia > Lutisporales > Lutisporaceae > GWB2-37-7. Next base: position 28,471 of record JBAVGO010000056.1, read on the forward strand.
TTAAATGATCCATATGAAACCCTGAGAAATTTATTTGAACAACTACATGGTGTAATAGAAGAAGTAACTAAAACTGAAACTATTATATTACCATTGTATTCAATGAGGAGCGGAGAAGTTGAAGCAAAAAGTGGTCTTAACCAATGGAACGCAGGCGGTAGATATAGAAATGCTAGGGAAGTTTATATACCTGTCCCAAGTTGGATTCACAAAAAATTTCCTTATTTTTTCCCAGATATAAATACTACATTTAATTTGCACTTGCCAAACAATAGAACAATATCTGCAAAAATGTGTCAAACATATGAAATGATTATTGAAGGTCATATTATTAATAAAGGGAAGGGATTAATGAGTAATCCTAATACTGATTTAGGTGAATGGATTTTAGAGGATATTCTAAGAACAGATGAAAGACAGATTGTAACAAAAAACAATCTGAATGAATTAGATATAGACTCAGTAGAAGTAAGAAAGATAGATAATCAAAATTATGAAATTGACTTTAAAAGAGTAGGTAGTTTTGATGATTTTGTTACTGAAGTTGAGAATAACTGAAGTATTAACTAGTTGTTTTATTAATAATAGCGAACAAGATATAATGTTAATTAGTAAATAACAAATCGTACCTTTGAAATAAAGGTTAATCGTATATTAAACTACACATGAGTATTTTCAATGGTTAGATGTATGTGTAACTTCGTATACGATTCAGGTTCGTAGTTTTACTGGTTCAACTCCCATCCCACGCACCAACTTATGTTTATAACTCAAGAATAATATCTTGAGTTTATTTTTTTATTTGTTTCACCATAACTAAGTGGTTATAATAGAAGTGTACATTAAGATATGCAGGAGCGTGTTATTGTGAAAAATACAAAATACAAAATGCTTGTAACAGATATGGATTATACCTTATTAAATAAAGAAAAAAATGTTAGCGAAAGAAATAAGAAAGCCCTTAAAGCGGCTATGGACAAGGGTGTTCATGTTATTGTCGCCACAGGAAGAATATATACCTCAGCACTTTATTATGCCAAGCTATTGGGAATTTCTACTCCTATTATAGCCAGCAATGGTGCAATAATAAGGGAAGAGCATACAAATAAGACTTTTTATCAAGCCATACTGAGTGATATTGCTATAAAAGAAATGACTAGACTTACTAGGGAAAAAGGACTCTTTTGTCATTTGTTCAGCAGAGACACAATATATACAGAACGTATAATTAATATCTCAGTTAATTATACTGAGTGGAACAAATATTTAGCAGAAGAAGACCAAGTAAAAATTAAACTACTAAATAGCTTTGAAGATATTTCGGAATTCGAAAGAAATGAGATTTTTAAGGCAGTTGTGGTAGATAATGACAAAAGTAAGCTGCAATATTTAAGAGAAGAAATATTAAAAACAGGAATTGTATCAGTAAGCCAATCCTTAAAGGACAATATAGAAGTGATGAGTAAGGAAGTATCAAAAGGAAATGCAGTAGCAAAGTTGGCGGAGCTTTATAATATCCCAAGAGAAGAAATTATCACTATAGGTGATAATGAAAATGACATCAGTATGATAGAATATGCAGGTCTGGGAGTTGCAGTAGGAAATGCCGAGCAATGCCTAAAGGAAAGAGCTGACTACATTACCGATGATTATATGGAAGACGGTGTAGCAAAGGTTATAGAAAAATTTATTTTATAATTAAATTTATATTAAATTTAGAATATTTTGTACAAGCTGTTGCTGATTTATGTTAACATGGAATCATATTACTAATATGAGGGAGTGGGAGCATGAAGGCAACAGCTTTCGTTACAGCAGCATTGATTTTCATACTGTATATAACTAGTGGCTCAGCCTACTTCGATATGTTAACTACAACAACAGAACAAAATGTTTTTGCATATAACAATGACATTCTAGACAATAATATACTATTAAAGCCAATTTCCAAAGGTGATGTAATGGAAAGAAAAGAGCAGGAAGTAAAACTAAAGCTAATGACCTATAACGTTCATAGAGGAATAGGAAAAGATGGGAAGCTCAATCTAACTAATACCGCAGAGGTAATTAGAAACAGTGATGCTGCAATTATCTCATTGCAGGAGGTAGAGAGATACTCTATCAGAACAGGCTTTAGGGATCAAATAAAAATATTATCGGAAAAGTTGAATATGAATTATGCCTATGGAAAAAGTATTAATGTATTAAATGGAGAATATGGTAATGGACTTTTAAGTAAGTATCCAATTGAAGAATATATAGCATATGATTTACCTTCCTTTAGGGAGCAAAGGACAATATTGAGAACTGTAATAAACATTGATGGCTATAGGTTGGCTGTGTATAATACACATTTGGGGCTAAAGGAAGCAGAACGAAAGGAACAGCTGGAATTTATACTACAGATGATGGGAGAGGAAACTTTAGACTATTTGCTAATGGGAGATATGAACTCAAAATCATCTAATTTGACTGAAATTACTGGATTTATGAAGGATAGTGCAGAAGGAAGCTTAAAGCTTGACCAAAGCACCTTTGAGGAAAAGGATGTACAGGAAAGAATAGATTATATATTTTTATCAAAAAATATGATAGCTACGGATTATGATGTAATATTATCGGAAGCGTCAGACCACTATCCTGTGATTAGTGAGGTAGTAGTCAGAGAGTAATTGACTATGAAATTTAGATAAATTATTTTATAATCAAAGAAGCTTGAATAATGTTTCAGGCTTCTTTTAATGGAGGTACAAAATGAGCAAGGTACATATAACAAGCTGTCAGGATTATGACTATCAAAAGGTTGAAACTGCTGTTTTTGAATGCTTTGAGGCAATGCCTGAGGTTAAGGAAAAACTTTTTGAGGGTGCAAGAGTATTGGTAAAAACAAATCTCGTAATGAGAAAAAGTCCTGATGACGCTGTAACTACACATCCTATTGTAGTTGAAGCTATTGTCAGGTATCTTCAGAGTATTGGCTGTATACCTATAATAGGAGATAGCCCAGGCGGCCCATATAATGAGTGGAATTTAAAAGGTGTATATAAAGCAACAGGAATGACTATTGTTGCCGAAAAAACAGGCTGTGAGCTAAACTATGATATTGGTGTAGTAGAGGTACAAAATGATAAGGCAAAGTTTTTAAAAACAATGCAGCTTATAAAGATTGTTAGTGATGTTGACTTTGTAATATCAGCTGCTAAGCTTAAGACTCATGGTATGATGACATATACAGGTGCTGTTAAAAATTTATTTGGAGTGATTCCAGGAATCACCAAAGCAGAATATCATTTCAAAATGAACAATACAGAGAACTTTGCAGAGCATCTGCTAGATATATGCCAATATGTAAATCCGATTGCATCTATTATAGATGCTGTTGATGGCTTGGAGGGAGATGGTCCTACCGCTGGTATAAAGAGGCATGTAGGGCTTATAATGGCATCAACTTGTCCTTACGCATTAGATGTGGCTGCGGTGAAGGTAATTGGTATAAATCCGGGAATTGTGCCCACTATAGCTGCTGCTGAGGCTAGAGGCTTGATAAGCTCTGATATAAAGGAAATAGAGATAACCGGAGTTAATATAGAAGAAATTAATATTGAACCTTTTATACTTCCAAAGTCTATCAATGTGAACTTTGTAGGTGGCAGGCTGCCTAAATTCTTAGAAAAGTTTGTGACAAATACATTTAGACCACAGCCAATTTTTGACCATTCAAAATGTATAGGCTGTGGGGATTGCAAAAGAAGCTGTCCCCCCGATGCTATCAAAATGGTCAATGACAAGCCAGTGCCTGATTTGGATAAATGTATCCGATGCTTTTGCTGCCATGAGCTATGCCCGATAAAAGCAGTAGATATTAAGAAGCATTGGATTCATGAAAAACTGTTTGACAAAAATTTATCAATGTTTAATAAGAGCTAATTTTGACAAAAGGAAGGAGAATCTGTCGTTATGTAGAATATACTTAAAAATACAATAAAATACAATAATAAATGTAGAGATAATAGGAGGTATAACATTGGATGCAAAATACATTAATCCATTTATTAATGTTTCTATAAACCTTATAAAGCAAATATGCAATGTAGAAGTAACAATGGGTCAGGTTTTTGTTAAAAGTTCACCTTTTAGTACTGATAAAGTAATAATTATTATAGGTATAGCTGGAGACTTTAGAGGACAAGCCTTTTTTGCTATGGATGAAAGAACTGCCTGTAATATAGCATCTGCTATGATGTTTGGCATGGAAGTGCCAGCCCTAGACGAGATGTCTAAAAGTGCGATTGCAGAGCTTGGAAATATGATAATGGGAAATGTCTCAACTGAGTTCTATAATGCAGGAGTGAAGATTGACATAACTCCACCTACTATATTGGTTGGTACAGATATGAATATTTCTACTAAGGGAATACAAACCATATGTGTTCCAATTGAAATAGCAGGCGGTGGAAAAATAGAGATAGACATAGCGGTAGCAAATTAACAACGAATAGTAACCGGTATTAGAGCAATTTTATCGGATATTTCTAAAATTTAGATATATTCAATAAAATTGCTTTTTTTATTACGATCAAATTGGTAGAATAGGTATATAATATTTTATGATTTTTTTTAAAAGTGGGGGGAGGCGATGATGGTTGCTTGAGGATGATATGTTGGTAAAACGCTTTAAAGGTAAAGATTTGAAAGCTTTTGATGAAATATTTACTATATATTATAAGCCAATATATTTTTTTATTTATAAGATGGTATATAACGTGGATACAGCAGAAG
>JBAVGO010000057.1:0-6176 GCA_049684915.1 Lutisporaceae bacterium
TTCTCATAGCTAAGGTGTTTACAAACATACCCATTATGTTCTGTAAATCAGCATGTGGTCTGCCTGCTATAGGACTTCCTATTACTATATCTTCTTGTCCGCTATATTTTGACAGTAATACATTGCATACCGATAACAGTGCCATGTACATGGTACTTCCTGTTTCTTTTGCTATTTGTTTTAGCTTACCTGTTAACTCTTCATCTAGCTCAAAGCCTATGTTGTCACCTTCAAAGCTTTGTATGCTTGGTCTTTGATAGTCTGTTGGCATGTTAAGCACAGGCACTTCTCCCTCGAATGCCTTTAGCCAATATTCTTCCTCTTTTTTGATTTCTCCAGATTTAAACAGCTCATTTTGCCATGCAGCAAAGTCTTTGTATTGTATTCTTAGCTCAGTCAACTCTTTGCCATCATATAATTCCATAAATTCCTTGGTTAATATTCCCATAGATACACCGTCAGATATTATATGATGCATGTCTATCATTAGTATATGTTCTTTGTCCTTGATTTTAGTTAGTGCCACTCTGAGCAGTGGTGCTTTGCTTAAGTCAAAGGCTTTTACAAATTCGGCTGCTATTTCTCTTGCCTTTTCTTTGTCCGCTTCGGTGTACTCTATTTTGAAGCTTACCTCTTTATGTACTACCTGTACTGCTTCTCCATCTATTATCTCAAAAGAGGTTCTTAAGGCTTCATGTCTTTTTATTAGCTTATCAAAGGTTTCTTCAAGCTTAATCTTGTCAAGCTCTCCTTCTAGGCTCATAACCATTGGCATGTTATAGCTTATGTTGTTTTCTTCAAATTGCTGTAGTGTATATATTCTCTTTTGAGCTGAGGATAATGGATAATGCTCGTGCTCCTCCACTGGCTCAATTCTACTGTATATACTTTGCTTTGTGCCTTCTACATAGCTTGCTAAGCCCTTTATTGTAGGCGTTTTAAACATCTCTCTTAAAGGTACTGACACATTTAATTCCTTGTTAATTTTTGCAATTATATTTATTGCCTTTAAGGAGTGTCCTCCCAACTCAAAGAAATTATCATTTATTCCTACCTTTTCTATCCCTAATACTTCGCTCCATATTTCTGCAAGCTTTTCTTGTATTTCATTGCTTGGTGCTTCATATTCTACTCCTGTGTTTATACTTCCATCAGGCTCTGGTAATGCTTTTCTGTCTATCTTTCCATTTGTGGTCAAAGGCAGCTTGTCAAGCTGTAGAATATATGCAGGTATCATATATTCTGGCAGCTCTTCTGCTAAATGCTCTCTTAATTCACTAATTGTAAATTCTCTAATGCCAGTTATATAAGCGCATAGATAGCTGTTTCCACCTTCTTCTTCTCTCGCTATTACTATTGCTTCTTCTATTCCTTCATAGCTTAGAATTCTCGTCTCTATCTCTCCTAGCTCTATTCTAAAGCCTCTTACCTTTACTTGGTTATCTAGTCTGCCTAAGAATTCTATGTTTCCATCTGGTAACCAGCTTGCCAAGTCTCCTGTTTTGTACATTTTTTCTCCATGTACAAGAGCAAATGGATTTTCTATAAACCTTTCTGCTGTTAATTCTTCTCTATTTAGATATCCTCTTGCTAGACAATCCCCTGCTATATAGAGTTCGCCTGGTATTCCTGTTGGCTGAAGGTTTTTATTTTTATCTAATATATATATTTGTAAATTGTTTATTGGCTTACCTATAGACAGATTATTGGTTTCCTCTGTTATATTTTTAGCCAATAACATAATACTAGTTACTGTGGTTTCTGTTGGTCCATATTCATTATAAAAATCACAGTGTTCATTCCAATACTTAGCTAAATTTATAGGGCATATATCTCCGCCTGCTACTACACGCTTAACCTTGTATTCTTTTCTGTAATTAATATTACTTAAGAATGTAGGTACCGCATGTATATGTGTCACTTCATGTTTTATTATATATTCTTCAAAGGCTTGTATATCTAGTATTGTATCTTTATTAACTAATATTAAAGCAGCTCCACTTAATAGTGCTATAAATATCTGTTCAATTGATGCATCAAAACAAATAGTTGAGAATTGTAATATCCTGTCTTTCTCATTAACCTTAAATTGATTTATTTGTGAGTATGCTAGATTAACTACTGATTTATGTTCTATCATTACTCCCTTTGGTTTTCCTGTGCTTCCCGAAGTATATATGATATATGCCAAGTCAGTTGCTTTGTTTATTTTGGTAACACTACTACCTTCTGCGCTATATGCTATATCTTCTATAATTATTGTTTCTCCCTCAAACTCCATATCCTTTGCCAAATGTGACTGAGTAAGTAATATCTTTGTATTACTATCAGACAGCATGTATTCTATTCTATCCTTTGGATACTCAGGGTCTATAGGTAGATATGCCCCTCCAGCCTTAAGTGTAGCCATTATCCCTATTATCATATCTAAGGATCTGTCTATCATTATTCCTACAATGCTATCTGCTTCTACTTCTTTATTTTGTAATATTATTGCCAAATCATTAGCTTTTGCATTTAGCTCGTTATAGGTAAGCTTTGTATTTTCATACTCTACTGCTATGTTGTCTGGTGTCTTATCTACTTGTTCTTCAAACAATTGATTTATTGTTTTTTCTCTTGGATAATCTGCTTCTGTATTGTTAAAATCTATAAGCACTTGATGCTTTTCTTCCTCTGACAGCATTTCAACCTCTGATAACATTAGGTTTGTATTGCTTGATATACTGCTTAGTATGTTTGTTAAATGCTTGCTCATGTTTTCTATTGTTTGTTTGTTGAACAGCTTTGTACAATAGTTTAAGGATAGCATTATTGTTTTATTTAGTTCTACAGCTGTAATAGTCATATCAAATTTTGCTATGTTATTATCAATTTCATAGGGTTTAAAGGTAAGTCCTTCTATTTGCATTTCACCTGCATCCAGGTTCTGCATTGAGAACATTACGTCAAATAGTGGATTCCTGCTTAAATCTCTTTTTATATTTAGCTTGTCTATTAGCTCTTCAAATTGATAATCCTGATTTTCAAAGGCTTGTAGTGAGTTTGCTTTTACTTCTTCTAAAAATTCTTTGAAGGTCTTGCTACTCTCAGGGTAGTTTCTCATAGCTAAGGTGTTTACAAACATACCCATTATACTCTGTAAATCAGCATGAGGTCTGCCTGCTATAGGACTTCCTATTATTATGTCTGCTTGTCCGCTGTATTTTGACAGTAGTACATTGTATGCTGATAGCAATACCATATACATGGTACTTCCTGTTTCCTTTGCTATTTGCTTTAGTTTACCTGTCAGCTCTTCACTTAGCTCAATGCTTATGTTATCCCCTTCAAAGCTTTGTATGCTTGGTCTTTGGTAGTCTGTTGGCATGTTAAGCACAGGCACTTCTCCCTCGAATGCCTTTAGCCAATATTCCTCTTGTTTTTTAATTTCTCCAGATTTAAACATTTCATTTTGCCATACTGCAAAGTCTTTGTATTGTATTCTTAGCTCGGTCAACTCTTTGCCATCATATAACTCCATAAATTCCTTAGTCAGTATTCCTGTAGATATACCGTCAGATATTATATGATGCTTGTCTATCATTAGAATATGTTCCTTGTCCTTGATTTTAGCAAGTGTTACCCTGATTAATGGAGCTTTGCTTAAATCGAAGGCTTTTACAAATTCTACTGCTATTTCACTTGCCTTTTCTTTATCTGCTTCTGCATACTCTATTTCAAAGCCTGCTGCTCTATGCACTATCTGTACTGGTTCTCCTTCTATTACCTCAAAGGAGGTTCTTAATGCTTCGTGTCTTTGTATTAGTTTATTAAAGGTTTCTTCAAGTCTAGTCTTGTCAAGCTCTCCTTCTAGGGTCATCACCATTGGCATGTTATAGCTTATGTTGTTTTCTTCAAACTGTTGTAGTGCATATATTCTCTTTTGAGCTGAGGACAATGGATAATAGTCTTTCTCCTCTACTGGCTCTATTCTGCTGTATATACTTTGCTTTGTGCCTTTTACATAGCTTGCTAAGCCCTTTATTGTAGGTGTTTTAAACATCTCAGCTAATGGCACTGACACATTTAATTCCCTGTTAATTTTTGCTGCTATATTTATCGCCTTTAAGGAGTGTCCACCTAGCTCAAAGAAGTTATCATTTATTCCTACCTTTTGAATTCCTAATACTTCTTGCCATATGCTTACCAGCTTTTCTTCTGTTTCATTGCTTGGTGCCACATATTCTGTTCCTGTGGTTATGCTGCCATCAGGCTCTGGTAGTGCCTTTCTGTCTATCTTTCCATTTGCTGTTAATGGTAGCTTGTCAAGCTGTATAAAGTATGTTGGTATCATATATTCTGGAAGCTCTTTTAATAGATATTCTCTTAATTCACTTACAGTAAATTCCCTATTTCCTGTTATATATGCACATATATATTTATTTCCTTCTGCTTCTCTTGCTATTACCGTTGCTTCCTTTATGCCTTCGCAGCTTAGAATTCTTGCTTCTACTTCTCCTAGTTCTATTCTGTATCCCCTTATTTTTACTTGATGATCTATTCTGCCTAAAAACTCTATATTCCCGTCTTGTGACCATCTCACTAAGTCCCCAGTTTTGTACATCTTCTGAGTCATATCATAAGGGTTGTCAATAAACTTCTCTGCTGTTAATTCTGCTCTGTTTAAGTATCCTCTTGTTACTCCTGCTCCTGATATGCACAGCTCTCCTAAAACTCCTATTGGTACTGCTTTGTTGTATCTATCAACTATATAGACCTTAGCATTTGAAATCGGATATCCTATTGGTACAATAGGTGATTTAATTTTCATATTGCTAGTTACAGAAAACACCGTTGTTACATCGCAGCATTCTGTTGGACCATATACATTGTTTATTATGCAGTTTTTATTATATTTACTATAGTATTCGTCTACTAGTTCAGTGGATAATGCTTCTCCACCTATAACAAATTGTTTTATACCAATATCTACAGCTTGTTTCTCCAAGGTAGTCAACATTTTTAGATGTGTTGGAGTTCCATCTGCTACATCTATAGAGTTATTAGTATAATAATAATATAGCTTGTTTGCATCAAGTCTTGTATCTTCTGGTATTATGCATAAAGTATGTCCTAATAGCAAGGCTGGGAATATTTGTTTTACGGATGCATCAAATACATAAGGTGATACCATCGCTACCTTAAGATTTTTATTTTCTTTATATATTCTTTCCTTTAAACCATATACTAAGTTTACAAGGTTTTTATGTTCTACCATTACTCCCTTTGGTTTGCCTGTAGAACCAGAGGTGTAGATAGTGTAAACTAAATTATTTGTTGTGTTTATATTATCTAAGTTGCTATTATCTCCCATGTATATGCTGTTATCTTTTAAGTCTATAAGCTCTATTCCAAAATCGCCTTTGTTTGCAAGGTGTGTTTGTGTTAGTAGTATAGTTGCTTTACTGTCCTGTAGCATATATGCTATTCTGTCATTTGGATATTCTGGATCTATAGGCAGATATGCTCCTCCAGCTTTTATAATACCCATTATGCCTATTATCATTTCAGCCGATCTTTCTACCATTATTGCTACTATACTGTCAGCCTTTACTCCTTTGCTTCTTAGCACTCTTGCTATTTGATTAGATTTTTCGTTCAAGCTGCTGTATGTTAGCTTATTATCCTCATATACAACAGCAATAGAGTCTGGATTGCTTTGTGCTTGCTCTTCAAATAGCTCATGGATAGTTTCATGCTTTGGATATTCTGCTTTTGTATTGTTAAATTGTAATAATATTTGATGTTTTTCTTCTTTTGTCAGCATATCTATTTCAGATATATTTTGATTTATATTATTTGATATACCTTCTAATATGTTTGTGTAATATTCTATTAATTTTCCTATAGTCTTCTTACTGTATAAGCTAGTACAGTAATTTAAGCTAATGTCTATATTGTCCTCTGATTCTAATGCTGTTAATGTCATATCAAATTTGGATATTTTGTTTTCTGTATTATATGGCTTTATGTCTAGTTCTCCTATTGATATTTCTTTATTATCTACATTCTGCATTGAGAACATTACATCAAACAAAGGATTTCTACTCAAATCTCTTGTTACATTTAGCTTGTCTATTAACTCTTCAAATTGATAATCCTGATTTTCAAAGGCTAATAGCGAGTTTGCTTTT
>JBAVGO010000058.1:0-6892 GCA_049684915.1 Lutisporaceae bacterium
AAAAGCAGATGCTTCTACTGCTTTTGTGAATGATAAATCTTTTTCGTAACATATATAATGATTACAGAGTCCGAATATTTGAGAAATAAATAAAATTTACATATGAGGTGAAAAAATGAGTGGAATAGCAGGAAGCGGCTGTGAAGTGCTGCTGTCACAGGGAGAGCTAAAGCCCTTAAATGAAATAGAAAGAAGCCTTATTACTAAATACAGAAAGAACACTTGGTCAAAGTTTATAAAGGCTATAAAGGACTACAGTCTGGTAGAGGATGGGGATAAGGTTGCTGTAGCCATGTCGGGTGGTAAGGATAGCTTAATTATGGCTAAGCTTTTTCAAGAAATGCAAAAACATGGTCCTATTAAGGTAGAACTGGAATTTATTGTTATGGACCCTGGGTATCATGAAAACATAAGGGAACTGCTTATATCAAACTGCAAGCATTTGGATATACCTATACAGATATTTGAGTCCTACATATTTGATGTAGTTGATAGGATTGCTAAGGACTATCCCTGTTATATGTGTGCGAAAATGCGAAGGGGAGCATTATATAGTAAGGCACAGGAGCTTGGCTGCAATAAGCTGGCACTTGGTCATCATTTCAATGATGTTATAGAGACAACAATGTTGAATATAACCTATACAGGAAGCTTCAAGACCATGCTGCCTAAGCTGAAGTCCTCAAACTTTGCAGGCTTGGAATTAATTAGACCTTTGTATTATATTGAGGAAAAGGACATTATAGGCTTTAGTCAAAATAGCGGTATACAAGCTCTTAACTGTGCTTGCATGGTAGCGGCAAAGAAAATTGGAAACAAGCGTTATGAAATAAGGGCACTCATAGAAGAGCTGAAGGGTCGCTTTGAGGATTTTGACAAGAAGCTTTTTAAGGCAGCAGATAATGTAAATATAGAAGCTATATTAGGGTGGCAAAAGGGTGGAAAGAAGTATTCCTACCTAGATTTTTATGATGAGGAAGATAACAATGAAGAATAATGAGCTAAAAACAGTGTAATTAAAATGTAACTTTATGTATTTAACATATAAACACCCATCATGGTGTTTAATTAAGGAATTTTATATAATAATAAATAAAGAGAGAGTTGCTTTATTAATTTTAGATGATATAGTACATATATGAGTCTAAAATAGATAGGAGATGTGAGATTGTTGCAGAACTACGTTTTAATTGCACTTGTAATTTTTATACTTACTTATACTGCCATAATATCTGAAAAAATTAATAGAACTGTGGTGGCTCTACTCGGTGCAGTGCTTATGATAGTGTTTCAGGTAATACCTCAGAAGACAGCTTTTGGAGTAATAGACTTTAATACAATAGGTCTTCTTATTGGTATGATGATTATTGTAATAATATTGAAGAAAACAGGAATTTTCCAGTATATTGCTATTAGGACTGCTAAAGCGTCCAAGGGCGATCCATGGAAGATTTTCTTGTTGTTTTGTGTAATTACCGCGGTTGCATCAGCTTTTTTAGATAACGTAACTACCATTTTGCTGATTGCCCCGGTTACTCTTGTTATAACAGATACCTTGAAGTTAAATCCATTCCCATTTTTGTTTGCAGAGATTTTTTCCGCAAACATAGGCGGTACTGCTACTCTTATAGGTGATCCGCCAAACATTATGATAGGTGGAGCTACAGGATTAGGATTTATGGATTTCATAATTAACCTTGGACCTGCTGTAATAATTGTATTCATTGTAACTATGGTTATAATGAGGTTTATGTTTAGAAAGCATTTTATCGTATCAGAGGAGAATAAGAAAAAGGTTCTTATGTTTGATGAGCATAAGACAATTCAAGATAAGAATTTGCTGATAAAGAGCTTATTTGTTTTAGGTATAACTATATTAGGCTTCATATTTCATCAAGTAATTCACTTAGAATCGGCTACTGTAGCCTTGTTTGGAGCAGTACTTTTAATGCTTATAAGCAAAGCTGATCCTGATGAAGTACTTCTGGAAATTGAATGGAGTACAGTTTTCTTCTTTGTAGGACTGTTTATACTGGTGGGTGCTCTTGAAGAGGTCGGAGTAATAAGGGTGCTTGCAGAAAAGCTTATTAACTTAACTAAAGGGAACATGCTTGTAACTTCTATGTTGATTCTTTGGATGTCAGCTATTGCCTCAGCCTTTGTAGATAATATTCCATTTGTCGCTACTATGATACCATTGATTAATAATATGCAGGCTATTTCAGGTGTTGACGTTACACTTTTGTGGTGGGCTTTGGCTTTAGGAGCATGTTTAGGTGGTAATGGTACTATAGTAGGTGCATCTGCCAATGTTATTGCAGCTGGTATGCTTGAAAAGCGTGGCAGGAAGATTGGCTTTGTGGAATATATGAAGTTAGGGTTTCCACTGATGTTAGTTTCTATAGTTATAGCAACAATCTATTTAATTGTATTTTATGTTTAACAAGTATGCTATATAATGGTAGTGAAATTTATTTATAAAATTCAATAAAAGAGGTGCCTTAATATGAATTATTTAAATGTTGAAGCAAGCCAGCATGAAATGAAATTAATACAGATGGGGGCTACGGTAGAACAGGTAAATAGCAAGCTGTGCTATGTGAAATTTGTTATAGAAAATATACCTGTTGAGTATGTGTATAATATTAACAAGAAGAACAAGTATTTTTTGGAAAGAATAAAGCCTTATCCGCTACCTGTAAGAACCTACGAGAAGGAAGCTGATATTATTGAAGTTATTGATGTTGATATAAAACAGTTCAAAAATGCTGTGAAAAGTAAAAATATAGAACGCTTTGCAAAAATAAATAAAGAGTTTAATAATACTATAAAAAAGTTTGAGGATTTATTCTTGTATTACAATATTCCTTCCTTCAAGGCAGAAGATATCATGCAAAAGATAGAGGAAATTCAAGACATTATTGCTAAGACTAAAGAGACCTCAGAAAGAGTCTTCTTTGAAAAGGAACCGGAATATTTGAAATAACAAAAAGCAGCTGAAAGTTATAGCTTCAGCTGCTTTCTTATTGTAGACTTTATTAACGCAATGCGTTGTAGGAATCACCATTTGAGTCTTTAATGTTAAAATCATCTGTTATACCGTCAGCCTTAATTACTACATAAGGGTAGGATATTACTGAAGAAGCCATATCCTTAGGTCCTATAATAGCTACAAGGATATTTGTTTTACCTTCATTGTCCTCAATGCTCTTTACATCGACAGTATATCCTGCAGAAGGTTTTTGACCAGCAAATATTGCAATATAAAAATATCCATCTTCTTGCCAGTAAGTGAAGCCCTTGCTGGTTTTATATTTTTCTATTATTTCCTTTTGTGCATTTGACAGATTATCAGTTTTAACAATTTCAAAATCTATGGAATTTACGGTAATTCCTTGTATTGGGGGTGGATTTTCTTGGGTGTTCTGTGCTGGAACAGGATTGCCGCTATTACATGCTGTAAGTGAAGTTATTATTATTGTTGCCACTAATGCCATTTTTAATATTTTTTTCATTTTAAACCACCTTTTTTAATTTTCTTATCTATATAGACGAAGAAATTCTCAAATTGTTCCAAGTAATAAGCCTACACCAGATTTACTGATATAGGCTTTAGAATGTTTATGGGTTTGTCAGCAACCAATTCTCTATTATAAAGGTTTTATAAACATTTGAGTCCAATATGCCTTACCACTTTGATTTTTAGCTAAACCAACACCGATTTGTGTATAGCTTGGGCTTAATATATTGGCTCTATGTCCCGGCGAATTCATCCATGCATTCATTACTTCCTGTGGAGTTCTTTGACCCATTGCTATGTTTTCACCTGCTGAAGAATATCTTATGCCGAAGGATTCCATCATCCTAAAGGGAGAACCGTAAGTTGGGGAGGTATGAGAGAAGTAGTTCTTATTAGCCATATCCGCTGATTTATATCTTGCAATTCTGGAAAGCTCCCAATTTTCCTTTAAAGCTTGCAGACCATGCTTAGATCTTTCTACATTTACCAGTCTTACTACTTCACTTTCTAAAGCCTTTGTCCCTTGTAAGGTAGGTATTGTAAGCTTTTGCCCTGGGTATATCAAATTTGGATTAGAAATTTGCTTGTTGCTTGATATTATCTCACTAACTCCCACTTGGTATTTCGCTGCTATTTTCCACATGCTGTCTCCAGATTGAACTGTATAGGTTACTGTTTCTTGTGCTGCAACTGTACAAGTTAATATAAACAACATTAGAAATAAAGAAGTAATTATTTTTTTCATTTTAAACCACCTATCTGAATTTATTTATAGTGTATATATAGTGTAGTTTTTGAAAAAAAACTTTATTTATGTTGTAGTGTTTATGCTAATGATGTGACAAAAATGAAATGTAAGCAAATTTTGTATTTTTAAGTATGAGTTTTATGGCTCTTTGTATAAACATAAAAAAGCGGTATTGCTGATAACAATACCACTTTTTTAGTCTCACTAGTCTCTATTTGGAAGCTCTTCTACTTCTTTATATTCTACTCCAAAGGTATCAACTGTTACCTTCTTTATTTTTTGAGATTCATAGGGCATATCACTTCCATCTCTGCCAACATTAACTATTCTGTCAACCTCTTCTATGCCGTTTGTTACCTTGCCAAAGGCTGCATATTTACCATCTAGATGAGGTGATGCCTTATGCATTATGAAGAATTGAGAGCCTGCTGAGTCAGGATGCGAGGATCTAGCCATGGATAATACTCCTGTTTCATGCTTTAAATCATTCTTAAAGCCGTTTGAGCTAAACTCTCCTTTTATGGAATAGCCGGGTCCGCCCATGCCTGTACCATTTGGGTCGCCGCCTTGTATCATAAAATTAGGAATAACTCTGTGAAATATAAGACCGTCGTAAAAGCCTTTGTTTATTAGGGATACGAAGTTGTTTACTGTGGTAGGAGCTATATCAGGATAAAGCTCTGCAATCATTTTGTTGCCATTTTCCATTTCAATTGTAACTATTGGGTTCTTATTCATTGTCATCTTCCTTTCGTTTATGTATATTTATTTTATTCTTTTAACTGATCCACAAAGTCTCTTATCATTTCATAATTCTCCATAGAGCCTTCGTGAGCACTTACAATTTTGAAATCCTTATCTATAAGGATAGAAAGTGGAATGCTTTGTATACCATAGGTATTTGCTGCTTCGCCATCTTTATCCAAAAGTACAGGGAAGGTGTATTTATTGTCAGCCATGAACTTGTCTACAACGGATTTTGACTCTTGAAGATTTACTGTCAATATCACCAAGTCTGTGTCTTTTCTTTCCTTATAAAGCTGCTCTAGGAAAGGCATTTCATATTTACAGGGATCACACCAGCTAGCCCAGAAGTTTACATATATATTTTTACCTTTATAGTTTGATAGCAATACTTCCTTACCAGTTAGGTCATTAAGCTTGAAATCAATGGCGTCAATAGAATCTACTGTTTCCTCATCCGGGTCAGTTGTATCAGAGGGTTCTTGTGTCTGAGCTTCAGAAGGAGCTGGTGTTGGTTGATTATTGTACTGGTAGGTAGTATAAACTGCTACAACTATAAGTGTTAATGCAATAGTCCAAATAATAATGCTTTTTTTCATACTATACCTCCTAAAAATTAAAGAAATTAAAATAACTGTTGAGAGTAATCATTCTATCTGTGAGTATAAAAATCCCCACTGCTATTAGCAATATGCCGCTTGCTATAGAAATAATATTCAAATATTTGGATACCCTTCTAATATACTTTGCTAAGCTTTCAATTGCAAGTGCAGTAAAAATAAAAGGTACTGCCAGACCTATGGAGTAAGCTACTAGAAGTAGTACACCCTTAGATAATGTTTCTGCACCGCTTGCATAAATAAGTATAGACGAAAGTATAGGTCCTATGCAAGGGGTCCAGCCTGTTGCAAAGGCCATGCCTAGTATTATAGAGCTTGCACCGCTTCCAAGCTTGCTGGGCTCTGCGATTCTTCTTTCATAGTATAGATATTTAATTTTTATAAGTCCTGATATATGAAGACCAAATATTATAACCAGAATACCGCCTATTATCCGAATATAGTCTTGGTACTTGTCAAAATATCTCCCTAAGACAGTAACAGATAGACCCATAATAATGAAAATTATTGAGAAGCCAATAGAAAATCCAATAGCCTTATATAGGGTATAAAGTTTCTGCCTGTTTGAACTTATATCTTTTACAGAAGAGCCTGTCAAGTAAGAAATATAAGCAGGTATCAAGGGAAATATGCAGGGCGATAAGAAAGAGAGCAAGCCTGCCGAAAAAGCAAGTATTAGGGAAATATCCTTCAAGAGGTTCACCTCCTTTTTTACTTTATACAAATTATATGGATATTATACCAGCAAAAGCATTTATATTATATATGTATAATATAAAATTTTCATGAAAATATAATCAAGAAATAAGATTAGAGGTACCATTTAATAAAATCAATCATTTTCAACACAATAGGACAATATTACTACAAATAATAGTGATATTGTCCTATGTTTTGTTGCAAATATCCACAATATTCGATATAATCTTAATTACCAATAATGTAAAACTATAGTCATAATTACAAATTTACAATAGAAAAGGTAAACTTATCGAAAGATAAGGACACAAAGCCACGGATCTAAAGCAAATGCTATGACAGCCGAGCTGCCGAATTAATGGCGAATATACACCATGTCAAACGGCATGGTGTTTTGTATTTCCCATAACTATTTAAGGGGGGATATAAAATGCACAAAAATCATTTAAAGAAATATGTTTCAATGATACTATCCATTATCTTAATCTTAACCACAATAATAAGCTCTGCTACAACAGTGTTTGCATCCTATAGCGGGGACATGCTCTCCTTCTTAACACC